>DATJDO010000200.1:0-8041 GCA_035497375.1 Chitinophagaceae bacterium
TGCAGACACGGTAGGCTTTGGCAAACCCCACCCTGCCGTATTCCTGCACTGTGCCGCACAGTTGGGCAGCACGCCGCTTCAATGCATTGTATTTGAAGATTCCCTGAATGGCATCATTGCGGCAAAAGCCGCGCGGATGAAGGTCATTGCGATACCGGACGATCTGCATTTCGACAATCCCAAATTTGCCCTGGCGGATAAAAAGTACCGCAGCCTGGCAGAGGTTGTACCTGCAGCAGATTTTTAGCCCTTTTGCTCCCCGTCTTTCAGCCATTCGTCTGTAAAATGACGTTGTGCTTTTTCTTCGGAAAATTTTCCGGCATTATATTTTGCAGAACCGTTGCGGGGTATAGACAGGCTTTGCCAGTCCTGGTGCCGGTATATCCTGGCCAGGAGTACAATCTGCCCCACATGGTAACTGTAGTGTGCAATCTGCCGGTTTATGGCTTCCAGAATGGTATGGCCTTCATTACGGATGTAAATAATTTCCTGCAGATTGCTGTCGTCTATACTGTCCAGGGCCTGCATCAGGCAATCCCAGCCTTCATTCCATTGCTGCATCAGCGCTGCACGGTTGCTGGTGAGGGCTTCGAATTCATCATCCCGCTTCCGCCAGGGCTTTTCCCCGTCTGTTGTCCGGAAATCTGTCCAGCGGCTCAGCATATTGCCCCACAGGTGCTGCACGATAATCGCAATGCTGTTTGCATCTTCATCTGAACGCTGAAACAAGGCTTCATCACTGATCTGTGCCATAGCTTTTTCAGCTAATTGGCGGTACAATTGGAACTGGCGTTTGGCACTCTGCAGGTAAGACATGAACTACTTTATTTAAGGTTATTGCAAGGTAAAGGATAATGTGGTGCGCGTTAACGATTATTTTTGCACACAGACAATGCAATACTCGATCAAAGAAAAATCTGTGCTGGCATGGCTGGCTGCTCTGAAATTGAAACAGCAGGGCATGGCCGTGGTATGGGGATCGACCATCTACCTGCATGGTGTCAGCAAAACAGACTTCCTGGCCAATGAAGCCTGGTTACGCCATGAGCTGGAGCATGTGCGGCAATTCCGTCACTATGGTTTTGTACGCTTCCTCTACCTGTATATCCTGGAGAGCCTGCGCAAGGGTTACCGCAACAACCGTTTTGAGATCGAAGCCCGGAATGCAGAAAAACCCGGGGAAAAGACAGAATAAAAAAGAGCCCGGAATGTTCCGGGCTCTTTACACTATGCTTTTGATTTTTTCTTTTTGAAGATATTTTTGATCTTACCGGAAGCTACAGGTGAATCATCTTCGTAATAGCCGCCACCTGATGTGTCATTGCCATAGCCATAGCCATAACCGTAGCCGTAACCATAGCCATATCCATAGCCATACTTCTTGCTTCTTTCCACACCGTTAAAGATAATGGCCGGGTTAATGATTTTCTTCTCGTTATACAGCATATCCAGCATTTTGATCTGGCCTTTGATCGTACGGCCCTGGCGGGTTACGAATACATTGACACCAGCGTACTTGGCCAGGATGGTCGCATCAGACACCATGCCTATCGGGGCCGTATCGATAATGATTACATCAAATATTTCACCCAGGTCTTCAAACATCTGCTTGTTGCGCGGTTGCAGGATCAGCTCACCCGGATTGGGAGGCACAGCCCCGCAGTTGGCGACAAAAAGATTGCCATGCAGGCCGGAAGGTTTGACTACTTTGTCCAGGTCATTCACCACACCAGCCAGGTAAGCGCTGATTCCTCCGTCTCTTTCCAGGTTCAGGCGCTCGCTGATTTTGGGTTTCCGGAGATCAAACTCCATCACCAGCACTTTTTTATGCGTCAGTGCCAGTGTTAGTCCCAAGTTGATTGAAATAAATGTTTTACCCTCGCCGCTCACACTGGAAGTCACCAGGATGGTCTTCTTGTTTTCATTGACGGCCATAAACTCGAGGTTGGTACGCAGCAGGCGGAACTGTTCGGCAATACCAGTACGGATACTGGGACCGATAACAACTTCCATTCCGTCCGGGGCTTTGTTGATAGAACCCAGGATGGGGATATTGGTCATTGCTTCAATATCCGTTTCGTTCATCACTTTATTGTTCAGCAACTCCTTCGCAGCCAGCGCCGAGCATGGGATCAGAAAACCCGCAAGGAAAGCTAGCATATACACACTTTTCGGGATCGGCTTTACCGGAACACCGGTATTATACGGCTGCACCACCAACTTTGATTTTGCGGAAGCGGCATTCAGTGCAATTTCGTTTTCCAATCCTTTCTGGAAAAGGGTCAGGTACATGCTCTGCAGTACGTCGTATTCGCGTTTTACATCGTTGATAGAGCGGTCCAGGCCCGGTATAGTACCGATCAGGCCGCTGTATCTTGCCGAATTCTGGTAAGCACTCTGCAGGGTCGTGTTGATCGATGTTTCATTTTTGCCGATTGCTTCCATGATTCCTTTTCTCAAGGCCGTAACTTCAGCTTCATCTTTGAGTCGGGTCAGGCTTTTCTCTGGTTGTTTTTCGAAATCGACCTTTTGTACCACCAGGTTATACTTGGTAATCATTTCAGTCAACACGGGATCTTTTACTGTTACACCCGCCACAATAGAATACCGGTTGTCAGAGATGTTAGACACCGTACTCCTGATTTCGGAAAGATTCTGCTTCTCCAGGATGAGTTCATTGATCTTCTGCTGAGACTCTTCTTTACCGGCAATGTAAGCCCCACCCTGTGCGGTTACATCAATCATGTTATGGCTCACTTTGATTCCTTCCACTTTTGAATCTACCCCTTTCAGCTGGTCTGCCAGTTCCGACTGGCGCTTGTCGATAAAGTCCCTGGTCTTCTTAGCGGAAAGCACTGCATTAGACAGTTCGTTCACGTGGTATTTTTCCACCAGTACATTAATAAAGTCGATCGCTCTTACCGGGAGGTTGTCCGTAAGGGCTATTTCCAGCATACTCGTCCTTCCGTCTGAAGGGTAAATCTGTAATACGGAAAGGAACTGGCCCATGGCCGCTTCTTTAGAGGTAAAGGTTACTTTGATGCGGTTGTCTGCATAGCCCGTGTTCACCAGTTTAAAGTTCGTGTAAATAATCTTCATCCTGCCGAAAGGCATTTCGACCCAGGAATCAAACGGCATCCGCATGTCTTTTTCATTGTAGGTGACAACAAACAGGCCTTCAATGATCTTATTGTTATCGGTGGCCTGGTTAATCGTTATCTCATCCATAGCTCCGCGGTAGCCATTAGAGTCGAAGATGACTTTAATCGGCGACTGTTCATAGATTTCCGTCTCTTTTACATTACCCTGTACCCAATAGCGGATATGGAGGTTCAGTGAGTCGACAACTTCTTTGACCAGATCCTGCGACTTCAACAGCATGATCTCGTTGAACATATTCACCCCTTCCTCTTGCATACCGATTTTTTTCAGTACAGAAGTTCCCGCCTGGTTTGTACCCTGGGCATCTCCCGCATCCAACATCAGTGAACTCCTCACCAGGTACATCGGTGTCGTATACCTCAGGTACAGGAAAGCGGCGGTCATGGCCAGGATCACACAGAGCAGGATGATATACCAGTAGCTGATGACGGAGGCCAGAAAGCGGCGCACATCAAAATTCTGATTGATCTGGTCTTTAATAATACCCTGACTTCCCGGGTTTTGCGTATTTTGATCCATGCGGTACTTAAAACTAATAATTACTGTTTGCGAATAGCACTAAACAGAAGTGCTTCCCTATTTTTTAGCGTTATTGGCTATCTGAACAATGCCATAAACAGACAGTACGGTGCCCACCAATGCCGTTATCGTCGGCAGGTAGAACAGTAAGAACTCATTGGTCTGCTGACGTTTCAGCCTGTTGGGTTCTACGTAAACGATATCATTCTTCTGAAGGTAGTAATACGGGCTGGTAAAGAGCTTTTTACTGTTCAGGTTGATGGTGCCAAACTCTTGCTTGCCACCGTTTTCCCTGATAACAGTTACATTGTCTTTGCGCCCTGTAATCGGGATATCTCCCGCTGCCGATAAGGCTTCCAGGATATTGATCTTATGGTTGGGAGCCAGTACGGGGCCTACCCTTGTGATCTCCCCGAGCATATTGATCTTGAAATTCAGTACACGAACTTCGACAACAGGTGACTTAATATGTTCTACCAGTATTTTCCCCATTTTCTCCTTTGCCTGTGTGGGCGTCAGACCGGCCAGTTTTATTTTGCCGACAACAGGAAAGTCAACAAATCCTTCAGGATCAACAAGATAACCTTTTACAGTACTGCCTTGGTTGCCGACCTGGGGTGAAATATTATACGGTATACCACCATCGTTGAATATGGCGACCGGGTCTTTTAAAGTAAAGGCATCTACACTGGTGATATTGATAGCAACAATATCATCCGGGCCAATCTGAACATCCGGACGGGGCAGGTTCTTAACAGTAGTTACAGTCGTATCGTTCGGCTCGTTTGTATTAAAATAAAGCGTCTTTTTAGGTGAGCTGCAAGATGCTACCAAGAGCGCTGCTATGCCGAGGTACCTATACGATATTATCATTGAGGGATGCAATTTTGATGGGCAAAGTTAACTTAATTGGCGATATAATTTAGGATATCTCGGGGTACAAATCTTTATTTTTAAATTTGTATTCGCTGAGCTGCCACATGATTTCCTGCTGCTCCGCAGGCATATTGCTGATATGCGCAAGGTGCCTGTTGTGGTGCAGGTCTGTACCGCAATAATCGTAAAGCCCCATTGCCAGCATTTTTTCTGCTGTGATCTTTATAGACTTGCCATAATAGCCCAATATAGATAACAAGTTCATCTGTAAGGATACACCTTTATCTTTTAGCGCTGCAAAAACATTCATATCAGTCTCGTACAGGTAACGTTCAGGGTGTGCCAGTATAGGATTGTATCCATTGGCCTGGACAGCAAACATGATTTCTTTAAACTGCCTGTTCCAGCCTGCCATGCTGACTTCTACCAGCACATTGTTATGACCGAAGGCCATCAATCCCTTAGGGAGCACCTGGTTTAAAAAATAGGTATCCAGGAAATATTCTGCTGACACCTGTATGGACAGGTCGGGGCGGTGTGCCGCCAGGTAGTCCCGGAGCGGCTGAAAATATTGCTGCACTTTCCGGGTGTCGTTATCATACATTTCCCCGTGGATATGCGGAGTGGTGATAAATTTTTTGAGGCCCAGGTCGGAAAGTTTCCCGATAAAAGCAATGCTATCTTCCAGGGATTGGGATCCGTCGTCAATACCAGGTACCAGGTGGCTGTGCATATCTCCGCCGAGAAAAGAAAAGTCAGGCACGTGGTAGGTGGGTACGGGGCGGGATGTTTTTTCCTTCTTTTTAAAAAATGAAAACATATACGATTTTTACAATACTCATTGGCAAAAGTATCACTATTCGATCAGCACGGATAAGACTAATGCTTTTATTTATGATTTTTAACCTTTTAAGAAAGAGGCTCACCAGGCCAGTCTAACTGATGAAACCGGCGCTTATGCTTAAAAAAGTATTGCCAGATGATACTGCCTTTATAGATGGCTGTTTTATTCGGAGCAGCGACTACGATGCTTCTTGCTGCCTTGCGATGCCGCAGCCAGGTACCCAATGAGCCATAAAACTTAAAATGCGCTTTGATAACCGTCAGGCATTCCACCCGTTTACCCTGCACGAGGAAATGCAGGCCCGCTATACCGTCAAGCACCAACCTGAACGGGAATAGCCAGAGCAGGCGCAGGAAGGTTTCGTTTTTCAGCAACAGGATCAGGCTGTTCCTGAAATTATAAAACAGTTTTTGTGGGCTGCCGTAACTGATCACACTTCCCCCTACATGGTAGACGGTAGAGCCTCCGATATACCCGATGCGGTAGCCTGCGTTTTTCAGGCGCCAGCACAGGTCGATCTCTTCCATATGCGCGTAGAAGTCGGCATCCAGCCCTCCTACTTCATGGTAGGCATCTGCCCGGACAAACAGGCAGCCGCCGGAAGCCCAGAATATTTCTATATTATCGTCATACTGACCGGAGTCTGTTTCAATTTCATCGAGGATGCGGCCACGGCAGAACATATAGCCGAGATTGTCTTTGAAACCACCCGCTGCACCTGCATACTCAAACTTATCCCGCTCACGCCAGTACCTGATCTTAGGCTGACAGGCGGCCAGGCCAGGAATGGTTTCCATAGCATGGTGCAGGGGGCTGAACCAACCGGGTGTTACTTCAAAATCGGCACTGAGGAGCACATAATATGCAGACCTGATCTGCTGTAACGCCTCGGCATAGCCGTGAGCGAAACCTTTGTTGACAGGAATCTGCAGCAATGCCACAGAAGGGAATTGCGTACGTATATAGTCTGCGGTATCGTCTGTGGAAGCATTGTCTACTACGACAACGCTATAGCCGGACGACGATTCCGAAACAATAAGCGGGAGAAAAAGCTCGTGCCACTTTTTGCCATTATAGCTGAGAATGACAACAGCGGTGTCCTGAGCGGTGATAATCATTTAGATACAAGTTGCAAATTACTTGTACTTAGGTTCATAAAGGGTATTGTCGGGAACTTTTATGTCTTCGTTATTCTGGAAGCGGTGCTCATACAGTTTGTAGCAACCGGACCAGCAAAAGATAAAAAATCCAAAGAAGAACAACAGGAATAAAAATCTGGATTTCGAAGGTTTATTATCTTCGATATCGGCGTTATTTGCTATTTCGTGCTCCTGGTAGTTGAATTGAGAACTCATTATGAATTTAATTTGCAGGGACAAAGATAAAAATTATACGTTCAAAACTGCAATAGTTTTATAACAATTTCGTTTCCAAGAAACCGTTCATGAATCTGCGCCAATACCTAAACTGGAGAACATACCTGGTCCTCACCGCTCTTTGTATCGTAGCGGCCTCCTTATACTATACCAGTCAGCTGGCTTCGAAGCTCGCTGTAGAAGAACGTAAAAAGGTGGCCCTGTTTGCTGAAGGCATCAAATCGATTGCCACGGCAAAGAATGATGAGGAGATCAGTTTTGCCACAAATATTGTCACCCAGGACAGCACCATACCCCGTATCATTACTGACGAAAAAGGGAATATCCAGGATATAAAGGCGATTGACACCACTGGGATCAGGAATGGCAGGGAGTTCCTGGCCCAAAAAAAGGAAGAGTATAAAAAGCTTAATGCTCCGATCGTTGTCAATTATGAATTCGGAAACGTCTGGATTTATTACGGAGAATCTTACCTGCTGACCCGACTGCGTTATTTCCCTTATGCCCAGTTGGCCATCATTACACTTTTTCTTCTCGTTGTGATTATTTCGATCAGTACGGCACACCGGTCTATTCAAAACCAGGTATGGGTAGGCCTTTCCAAAGAGACGGCACATCAGTTGGGGACCCCTATCAGCTCCATTGAAGGCTGGATGGAGATCATCCGCGGAGAACTACCCGACAATGATTATGTGGTAGAAATGCAAAAGGATGTAGACCGCCTGAAACTGGTAGCAGACCGCTTCAGTAAAGTAGGAAGCGAACCCAAACTGCAGCTTGAAGACCTGGTACCCAGGCTGAAGGAAATGGTCAACTATATGCAGAAGCGCGCTCCCGGAAAAGTATTCATCACTTTTGAGCACAATGAGCCGGTAACGACAGCCAACATCAGCGGCCCCCTGTTTGACTGGGTCATTGAGAACCTGATCCGTAATGCGCTGGATGCAATGGAAGGCATCGGCACCATCCAGATCCAGCTTACAGAAAGAAACACAGATGTCATCATTGATGTGGCGGACAATGGCAAAGGCATACCCAAACACCAGATCAAAAAAGTTTTCCTGCCCGGCTTTACCACCAAGAAAAGAGGCTGGGGCCTGGGGCTTTCCTTATCGAAACGGATCATAGATAAGTACCACCACGGCACTATTTTTGTCAAACAGTCTGAATTGAAAAGCGGGACTACGTTCCGGATCATTCTTCAAAAAATATAAAAATTTACGATAAGGCCTGCAAAGACATCATTAAGGTGCCTTTGTCTATC
>DATJDO010000201.1:0-12660 GCA_035497375.1 Chitinophagaceae bacterium
CTTGGCCGATGGCATCCATCGCCGAATCAAGCATCGCTGGCGGGACGTACGTCATCCGTGCAGACGCCTCGGTCGCGCCATACATGAGGACGACCTCGAACCCGGTCTCTCGACCCTGATCCACTCGGCGACCCACGGCCTCGACCGACGACCTGCCACCCGCAATCGTCACGTAGCGCAGCGAGTCGGGGAGCTCGAATCCGCCATGATCGATGAGCTCGAAGGTGTACGGCACACCAGCCATCGAGGTGATGCGCTTCTCGGCGGCGAGCTCCCAGAAGCACGGGTCGGCAGCCGAGTCGCCCGTCACCACGATGCTCGCCCCCGATTCGAGGTGGGTCGTGACGACTGACAGCCCGTAGCTGAAGCACAGCGGAAGACTGGTGATCGCCCGATCGGCGGCGGTGATGGCGAGATATTCCCTGATGGAGGCGACCACCGAGCTCAGGTTGCGCCTCGAAAGCCGCACGAGCTTGCTGGAACCCGTCGTTCCTGACGTGAGGAGGAGCAGCGCAAGGTCGGGGTGCATCGCCGGGGCCGAGTCCGCAAGCACCCGTACGGCGCCTTCGGTAACCAGGATGTCGGGTTGATGGACTTCGGCTATGTGCTCAACCAGCTCGTCCGACGCCGCCGGAACCATGATCGCGGCGTGACCGTGACGAAGGGTCGCGACGAGAGCCACGATGCTCTCGATCGAGTTGGTGCACGCGATGAGCACCAGGTGCCTGCCGGCGCCCCACGAACCGGCGACCTCGTCGGCAGCCTCGGCCAGCTCAGCATGCGTGAGACTGGCATCCTTCGACAGCAATGCAGGAGCGTCACCGAATCGTTCGAGGTTGCCCAGGATGGGCAAGTCGACGTGCCGCATGGGGACTATTCTGCCCGGCTGAGCGGGAACAGGATCGCTTCGCGGATACCGATTCCGAGCAGCAGCATGACGAGTCGGTCGACGCCCAGCCCCATTCCTCCCTGGGGCGGCATGCCGAACTCCATGGCGCGAAGGAAGTCCTCGTCGACGTCCATCGCCTCGGGGTCACCGGCGGCCGCCAGCAGCGACTGGCCCTCGAGCCGTTCGCGTTGGATGACCGGGTCGTTGAGCTCGGAGTAGGCCGGCGCGAGCTCGACACCGTTGATGATGAGGTCCCACGCCTCGACCAGTCCGGGCTTGGTGCGGTGCGCCTTGGCCAGCGGGCGAACGGACGCCGGGTAGTCGCACACGAATGTCGGTTGGATCAGGGTGTGCTCGACGAGCTTCTCGAACAGCTCGAGCACGATCTCGCCGGGTCCCCAGTGATCCTGGAGGGCGACTTCGTGCTTGGCGGCGAGCGCCTTGAGGTCGGCCTCCGACGTGTCGTTGTCGATCGCGACATCGGTCGCCTCGGAGACGAGCTCGTGGAGCGACGCCCGGCGCCACGGTGCCTCGAGGTCGATCTCGGTGCCGTCGCGGCCGGGGACCGTGGTGCGTCCGACGGCGCGGGCGGCGTTGAGGACGAGGTCGCGGGTCAGCTCGGCCATGGTGTCGTACGAGCCGTACGCCTCATAGGCCTCGAGCATCATGAACTCGGGGTTGTGCGTGTTGTCGACTCCTTCGTTGCGGAACGTCTTGCCGATCTCGTAGACGCGGTCGACACCGCCGACCACGGCTCGCTTGAGGTGCAGCTCGATCGCGATGCGGAGCAGCATGTCCTCGTCGAAAGCATTGGTGTGCGTCGCGAACGGCCTGGCCGCGGCGCCACCGTTGGTGTGCTGCAGCACCGGGGTCTCGACCTCGATGAAGTCCTTGCTGTCCAGCGTCGCCCGCAGCGACTGCAGGACCTTGGCCTTGACGCGTACGTTCTCGCGGGCCTCGGGTCGCACGATGAGGTCGACGTAAGGCATCCGGCTGCGCGCCTCGTCCGACAGCGGATTGTGCTCGTTGGGAAGCGGCCGTACGGTCTTAGCAGCGAGCTGCCAGGAGGTTGCCTGCACGGACAGCTCGCCGCGACGGCTGGTGATGACTTCGCCGGTGACCGCCAAGTGATCTCCGATGTCGACGAAGGACTTGAACGCAGCGAGGCGTTCCTCGCCGACGAGGTCGAGCGAGAGCATGGCCTGCAGCTCGGTGCCGTCGCCCTCACGCAGGCGTACGAAGCACAGCTTGCCGGTGTTGCGGAGGAAGATGACACGGCCGGTCACCGACACGACATCGCCCGTCTGCACGTCGGCACCGAGTGCTTCGGCGTCGTACGTGGCGACGATCTGCTTGAGGGTGTGGGTGCGATCGACCACGACCGGGTAGGGGTCCTCACCGGCGTCGATCAGCTGCTGACGCTTGTTCCGGCGCACGAGCATCTGCTCGGGGAGGTCGTCCTCGGCCGGGGGTGTCGCGGTGGCGTCGTTCACGAGGAGCAAGCCTATCGGCAGCGCCGCTTCTGCCTCAGTCGCGGTTCTTTTCGTGGATGAGGCGCAGACCCGTCAGGGTGAGCCACGGATCGCGGGTCGTGATCGATGCGCACTGGTCGATCACGGCTTCCGGGTAGGAGCCGGTCGCGATCACCGTCACGTGATCCGGGTCGGCGTCCAGCGACTCGATGATGCGAGTGACCATGCCGTCGAGGCCGTTCCGCGAGGGGGAATACCCCAGGCTGTTGCTGGCAGGAGCTTCCTTTTTCTATATTCCTTTCCAAACTGCGAAAGCTACTCCGGAAACCCTGCAGATCAGGAAGGGCAGCAATACTGCTGCACGTGTGTCCAGAAGGAGGGGTAGGATTTAGCAACGGCTTCGGTATTGCCCAGGGATACCGGCCCGGCGGCCTTCAGCGCTGCAAGTGCGGCAGCCATAGCCATGCGGTGATCGTGGGGGATGCTATAGCTGAAGGGTGGAAAGCCTTCCTTTCCTTCAATGGTCAACAAATCGCCTTCGAGAGTATGGCTGACCTGCAACAGGGATAAAAGCTCTGAAATACTTTGGGCGCGATCGCTTTCCTTATGCGCCAGGCGCTGCACACCCTTCAGTACGGAGCGGCCCTTGCAGGAGGCTGCCAGTACCGCCAGTACCGGGAAAAGGTCGGGGCAGTCGGTAAGGTCTGCTTCAAAACCGGACAATGCTGCCTGGCGTACGACAAGCTCGCCACCCTGCCAGCGCAGGTCTGCACCCGCAGACTGCAGTAGGGAAACTATAGCCCTGTCTGCCTGACGGGAATCTTCAGCCAGGCCCTTCAGTTCTATAGAGCCGCAAAGACTTGCTGCTGCGATCCAGAATGCGGCACTACTCCAGTCTCCTTCCACTGTAACAGTCAGTTGTTCAGGGGAGCTAAAGGAGGCCGGGTCGATCTCGAACAGATGATGGCCGGTCTGCCGTATGGGTTTTCCGAACAGCTCAAGTACCAGGATACTCAGGTCGATATAGGGCGTACTGACCGGGTTTTCGACGCAAATGCTCACTTTGCGGGTTGCCGCCGCCGTATAGGCAAACAGCAGGCCGCTGATGAATTGCGAACTAAGGGCTCCCTGTACGGTAATATCCCCCGGAGATAAGGGGCCCTGTACAGTAAAGGGAATATGCCCAGAAAATCCAGGTAGGCGGACACCCAGTTTGGGTAACACCTCAGCAAAGAAGTGCATGGGTCTTTTGGGTAAAGAGCCCGTTCCGCTGATGAGCACAGGCTGGGCGTGTAGTGCTGCTATGGGGGTAAAAAGCCTGGCCGACAGGCCGCTTTCGCCACAGTTGAGCTCCGAAGCCAGGTGTTGGTTTGTTCCGCCTGTCACGACCATCAGTCCGTCTTCTTCATCGACACAGGCACCCAGTTGCCGGATGATGTCTATGGCCGCCCTGTCATCTTCCGAAACGCCGGGATTGAGAATAGTGGTCCTGCCCCGGTGCAGGTATGCAGCAGCGCAAACCCGCTGCATCATGCTTTTTGACGGCGGAGCGGCAAGACTACCGGAAACGGTGCTGATCTCAAGGCTTATATTCATCTGCGAAAATCTGTAAGGCATTGCGTACCTGGTCGAAGGTCACCGGCTCAATAAGAGCCCTGCCGGTTTCAGCCAGCAATATAAAATCAATGGTTCCGTCTTTTCTTTTCTTGTCCCGCTTCACGGTATCGATCACTTTTTCCACATCAATACGCAGCCTGCTTTCCAAAGCGTATTGCGCCAGCAACTGTACCAATTGTTGTCGTAAATCTGTGCTGATACCGAGTATATTTTCGGAAGCAATAAGGGCCACGATCATGCCAAAAGCCACAGCCTGACCATGCTGCAGGTGGTATAGGGTTTCAAAAGCATGGCCTGTGGTATGGCCGAAATTCAGCATTTTACGTATACCGTTCTCCTGCTCATCAGCCAGGACAATTTCATTCTTTTGCTGTACGCAGCGCTGGATCAGGCTGTTCAGTTTTTCGGGCCTTATTTTATAGGCAGTAAGCGTGGAGGCCCTCAATTCTTCGAATAAAGCAGCATCGCCGATACAGGCATATTTGATGATCTCGGCAAAGCCATTGCTCCACTCCTTCTCCTGCAGGGACTCCAGGAAGCTCAGATCGTAAAGGATAAAGCCGGGCTGCCGTATATTGCCCAGCATATTCTTGTACAAGCCCAGGTTGATTCCGTTTTTACCACCAATGGCAGCATCCACCATAGACAGTACGGTAGTGGGTACAAAGGAGCAGGCGATACCCCGCATATAGATAGAGGCCAGGAAGCCTGTAATATCAGTGACCACGCCACCCCCTATACCGACCAGCCGGGTATGTTTATGCGCCTCGAATGCAGCCAGCTTTTCAGCCAGCAGCTGTATGGTTTCCCAGGTTTTGTGCTTTTCTCCCGCTTCTATGATCAGTATACGGTATTCGCTGAAAAGATGCCCGTAGAGGCGGTGCACGTTAGTGTCTGTAACGATGATGGAGCTGGCTATTGGAGCGACCTGCAGCAATTGAGAATAGCCGGACTGCAGGTAATACTCTGTATCACCACCGGGAAATGAAACGGAAAAACGCATGGAATATTACTTTTTGGGTTGCAACAAAGCCTGAATCTGTTCGGGTTTTCCGGACAGGTCTATTGCTTTGATCACGGTCTCATCTTCGCGAAGGTTCTGGATGATCCTTCCTTTCTGAAAATAGTACCGGGCAGCAATTTCATTTTCCAGGATGCGTTTGACTTCGTCTTTATTTTTGAGCAAATCCTGTTTTTTATCGTGCATCACTTTTGTCTTCAGAGCAGCAAGTTCTGCTTTGCTGGCGTCAAAAAGTTTGTCTTCTTTTGTTGCTGAAGACAATGAGTCCAGCAATATTTCTGTTTTGGTCTTATAGGAATAGTCTTTACCCGAAAGCCAGTTGCTGAAGTCGGCAAACTCTACCGGGCTTAAGGAAAAACTATTGGCTGCAGGAATGGTCTTGTGTTGCTTTACATATTGTGTAGCGTAGTCAAAGAAATAGTTTTTCGAATATAGAGCTGCAGCAATTGCACTTATTTTTTCATCGGTGGTCACAACATCTGGTGTAACCCCGCCGCCACTTTTCACCATCCTTCCGCTCTTGGTTTTGTAGGTGCCGATCAGGGAGTCGGCAAATTTGTCGGCCACTCCGTTTTCATCGCGGTGGCTGTAGTCGATAGCCTGTATGCAGCGCCCGCTGGGGGTGTAATATTTGGCTGTAGTCAGCTTCAGCCGTGCATTAAAACCTACAGGACGTGTGGTCTGTACCAGCCCTTTGCCATAGGATTTGGTACCGAGCACAATACCCCGGTCCAGATCCTGCAAGGTGCCGGCCACGATTTCTGAAGCAGAAGCAGAAGAACCATTCACCAACACGGCTACCGGTATCTGGGTATCCCAGGCGCTTCCTTCGGTATTGAAATTTTTGTCCCACTCTTTATCTTTTCCCTTGGTACTGACAACGAGCTGACCGCGGTCTACGAAGATATTACAGACTTCGACTGCTTCATCCAGCAGACCGCCGGGGTTGCCCCGTAGATCCAGTACTACAGCTTTCATTTTAGGATTGGCCAGTTTAAGGCTGTCCAATGCCGTCCTGACCAGCCTGCCGCAGTTTTGTGTGAACTGGGTCAGCTTAACGTAGGCAATATCGTTGTTACTGCCAATCAGCCCTGCATAGGGTACGCTGGATACTTCAATCTCACCCCTGGTCACTATCCGCTCTACTTCACCATCTGTATACGCATCCTTTACTTTGATCACGATCTTGGTGCCGGCACTTCCTTTCAGCAGTATGCTGATCTCATCAATTGTTTTATCAAAAACGTTCTTTCCATCAATACTCAGTATTTTATCACCGGAATGAAGGCCTGCTTTCTGGGCGGGGCTGTTTTCGTAGATATCGCCGACATAAGTATCTTTTTCCTTTTTGCGCAATGAAGCACCGATACCCCCGTACTTGCCGGTGGTCATAAACTCGTAATCTTCAATATCTGATTCCGTAATATAATTTGTATAGGGATCCAGGTCATTTAACATGGCATCTATGCCAACCTTGGTGAGTTTACCCGGTTCGATGGGGTCTACATAATAAGTGTTCAGTTCTTTGAAGATATTGGCAAACACCTCCATATTCTTGGATAGTTCAAAATAAGAATCGGCCGTTTTTGCCTGTATCAGTACAGAAAGGCTGCCCACCACGGTGGCTCCCATCAGGAAAGGCTTCCAGAATCCCTTGCGCTTCAGAAATTGGTTCATAAACAATTTATAGTACAGCAAGGTACAACATTGGAAAAACTAACGATTAACGGATTATAGTTTTTTAACAAAATAAAATACGGTGTTTGGAGTTGCAATCGATAAATATCTTATCTTGCATAGAGAAATTGAATAAGTATGAAAAAATTTACACTGATTGTTGCTTTTCTTGGTTTGGTGATGGGTGCAAAAGCTCAATCATTCAGTTCAGATAAAGATACCAGCAAATTAGGCTGGATTTACCCCGGTTATGACATAGAACCTCACGTATCCTTCACCAATACTACTTCAGGACCGATTTCCTTTAACTGGAGAATGACCAACTTATTAAAAGATGACAAATGGGTGTTTAGTGGTGCCTGTGATAATGTGTATTGTTATACAGAAGAAGTTGCCGGTCTTGTAGATGGCAAAACGACCTTTACTTCTAATCCTGTAAATGCAGGAGAGAAGCTGGACTTTAAAATGATCTTCAATGGCAACGATGCAACAAGCGGCACAAAAGCATTGGGAACTATAGAAATATGGACAGGCGGTGAAGCGGCTAAAAAAGCAACGTTCCTCGCCACTAAAGGCACAACCGGTATTAAGACTGTACTGCTGAAAGGAAACGATGATATCGTCATCTTCCCTAACCCAGCGTCTAGTTATATCGATGTAATCTACAGCCCTGCAAGTGACGTAAAAACTATTGCTATTTACAATCTGATCGGTAAAGCAGTAAATGTGTATAAAGTAACCGATAAGAGCAGTGCCCGTTGCGAATTCAGCGCAGACATGCCATCCGGTATTTATATCGTACGTATGGCTGACAGCAAAGGCAATGTGATCGCTACAAGAAAGATTACACACCAATAATATTTACTCTTACACTTTTTTGAAACCCGTATGACGAAATCATACGGGTTTTTTTATTGTACCACCAGAGCAGGGGTTTTCCTGTAAAACGGGAAAATAGCATATCTTAGAGGAATAAAAATCAGCAAGCATGATAAATTTTCGCGTTTCTTTTTGCTTTGATTGATAATTGATCAACAGCTATTAGCTTTACCTTCCACCACCCCATAAAACCACACTCATGCAAAAAATTCTGTTTTCCTGTTGTGCCTTGCTGGTTTTTTCGGCCAGGGCTTTTTGTCAAAACCAGTTTACAGAAGGAGAGATCGTTTATGAGGTAAGGATCACATCCGCCAATGCCAAAGAGACTAGTATCAATACCGGCACGCTGACTATATTGATCAAAGCTGCTAGTGTAACAAAAGAGTTGAGTCTTCAATCGGGTTTTAAAAACACCATTATTTTTAATCAGCAGGAAAAAGCTGCCTATTCCTTGCGAAAGGTGGACAATGTGTCTTACGCCATACAACTGGACCCTGAGCAGCTGAAAAAAAAGCAGGAAAAATGTGCGCAACCGGAACGTCAGGAACTGGAAAGCGACCGGAAGACAATACTAAACTTTACCGCAGAAAAAGTAAAGCTTAACTGCAGGCAGACAAACCCCATTTTTGTATACTATACCAAAACATGGATAATCGATAACCCTCACCTGTTTCCGGATTTCCCCTCGTTTAACTATCTGCCCTTGTCTTATGAAGTAAAGAATGAGGATGGTAGTACCCTGAGCTTTGAGCTGAAAAAAGTAGAAGCCAAGCCGATAGACAACAGAGTCTTTTCTGTACCACAAGGATATAAAAAAGTCAGCCAGCAGGAGTATAAAAATAAGCTTTAAACAGCGATACCCACTGTGACCACACTGATCTTTGCCACTCCTGCCTCTTGCAAAGAAAGCGCGCAACGTTCTATGGTTGCCCCTGTTGTCAAAACATCGTCCACGAGCAAAATATGCCTGTTGGCGAAAGCCGTCCTGTCTTTTACTGCGAAAGCGTTTTTCATGTTTTCTACCCGCTGCGCCCTGCTCTTAGCGGTCTGTGTGTCCGTATCAACAATGCGTACGAGGTTGTCAGTATGAAAAGGGAGCCCCAGGCCTGAAGCAATTCCCTGCCCGAGGAGGGCGCTCTGATTGAAACCCCTGAGCTTTTGCTTTTGCCGGTGCAAGGGTACAGGAACAATAAGCTCTGCGGCATTCACCCAATCCACATTTTTGAGTGCAGCATGCATTTTTTGCCCGAGGAATACTCCGACTGATCTATTACCCTTATACTTGAGTTCCTGTACCAGGTATTGTAGCAAGCCGCCTTTCGTATAATAGCCGAAAGATGTGGCGCAATCGATATTGATTCTCCCTTCGAGCCGTTGAAAAGTGGCATTGTCGCGGATGTGGTGGTAATTGGTCTGGGGCAGCAGCTCCGTACATTCGATACACAATACCTTTTCCTGGTGTAGCAAAGACTTGTTGCACCCCAGGCAAAGCCTGGGATAAACAAAGTCTATAAGACCATTCCATATTGAAGTTGCGGTCTTTTTCATCAAAGCCTGTTTTGAAGGATCACATTTCCCGGTACAGCAATTCTCCTGCAAGCTGGCGCAGGTCTTCTTTTTGGGAATCCGGCAACGCTATTTCAGTAAGATTTTCGAAAGCAAGGTCCGAATAATGCGCTACTGCATCACGGCATTTCTGATCTGCACCGGTTTCTTCAAAGATACGGAGCATAGCCGGTACTTTTTGGTCTGCCTCTTCGGTATCCAGCCATTGCATGATCTCAAGGTGCTGACCTTTATTGGCTGCGGCTACTGCCTGCAGGTGCAGGAATGTTTTTTTATTAGCGATGATATCACCGCCCTGTTGCTTGCCCAGTTTATTACTTTTACCGAAGGCATCCAGGAAATCGTCCTGCAACTGGAAAGCGATGCCCAGGTTTTTACCAAAGGCATACAGGCGTTCACATTCTGCTGCGGGAGCATTGGCAATCAGGGCGCCTATTTTCATGCTTGCAGCCAGCAATACCGAGGTTTTCAAAGAGATCATATTGATGTACTCTTCGATGCTGACATCATTGCGTGCCTCAAAATCCATATCCAGCTGCTGTCCTTCGCATACCTGTATTGCTGTGGTGTTGAAGACCTGCAGTACCGCCTTAAAGTTGGTTTCGATTCCGGCAAGAGACTGGTACGCATAAATACTCATGGCATCTCCACCCAGAATGCCGGCAGTGAGGCCGTATTTGGCGTGGATGGTAGGAAAACCTCTTCTGAGCGGAGCTTTATCCATGATGTCGTCATGGATCAAGGTGAAATTGTGAAACAGCTCAATAGCCACTGCAGCATGCCAGGCTTCTTCTTTAATGGGACCAAACAGTTCATTGGCCATCAGACACACAGCCGGGCGAATCCTTTTCCCTCCCAGGGAAAGTAAGTAGCGGCACGGTTCATACAGATTGGCCGGTTCTTTGGGAAACAGGTCCCTGCTTAAAATTTTCTGTTCAAATTGCTGAACAATATTCCGGAAAGACTGCATAAATGCCTGTTGAAAAGAAAAAGTTCCGGCTTTTCTGAGGAGCCGGAACTAATATAGAGTGTGTTACAAACGCTCAATAACGATAGCACTGGCTCCGCCACCGCCATTGCAAATACCGGCTGCACCATATTGTGCATTGTTCTGGTTGAGCACATTAATCAGGGTGACGATGATGCGAGAACCGCTGCTACCCAAAGGATGTCCCATCGCTACAGCGCCGCCCAGTACATTCACCTGCTCATTTTTCAGGTTCATGATTTCACAGTTCGCCAGGCCTACTACGCTGAATGCTTCGTTTAATTCAAAGAAGCTGATGTCTTCCATCTTCAGACCTGCTTTGGCTACGGCCTTAGGTACCGCAATCGAAGGAGAAGTGGTAAACCATTCAGGAGCCTGCTCTGCATCAGCAAAACCTTTGATACGCGCCAGTGGTTTCAGGCCTAAAGCCTGTGCTTTTTCAGCACTCATCAATACCAGTGCAGAAGCCCCGTCATTCATTGTAGATGCATTTGCCGCCGTTACACTTCCGTCTTTCTGGAAGGCAGATTTCAGGGTAGGGATTTTGTCAAATTTTACATTGAAGGGCTCTTCGTCTTTGGAGAAAATCTTTGGTTCTCCGCTGCGTTGAGGAATAGAGACAGGGACAATCTCGCTGTCAAATTTACCTTCGTTTACCGAAGCCTGACTACGGGTATAGCTTTGTACGGCAAAGGCGTCCTGCGCTTCGCGGCTGATGTTTTTCTCCCTGGCGCACAATTCTGCACAATTACCCATCGGGAAGTTATTGTACACATCGGTAAGACCATCTTTAGCAAGACCATCGATGAGGGTTACGTTTCCGTATTTGTTGCCCCAGCGCTGGCTGGCATTGTAGAAGGGTACGTTGCTCATGCTTTCCATACCGCCGGCTACGATCACATCGGCATCACCGAGCATAATGCTCTGGGCGCCCAGCATCACGGCTTTCATACCACTGGCACATACTTTATTAACGGTAGTGGCAATGACATTGTCCGGCAGGCCGGCAAATTTTGAAGCCTGGCGGGCAGGAGCCTGGCCCAGGTTGGCCTGCATCACACAGCCCATCAATACTTCATTCACTTCATTGACATCCAGGCCGATACGCTCTATGGCGCCTTTGATCGCAAACCCGCCCAACTGGGTGGCAGAAAAATCTTTTAATGAACCGCCCCAACTCCCCATCGGAGTGCGGACTGCTGAAACGATGACTACTTCTTTCATTATGATTATTTGATGTTGTTTTTGATGTTGAAACGATGCCAAAGTTACGGCAAATGAAATTCTTACGGAATAAGAAGGACGTAAGCTCAGTATACCACCAGAAATAGAATAAAATCTATTATTTTGAGCTTTTATAGTTATATTGCGGTAAAATCTATGGTCTGAAATCCAATATTGATTATATCACATTATAGAAAATGCATTTTGGTATTGCTTTTACCTGTCTGTTTCAAAGCGGATAATGCCAATGCACAGCGCAAATCCTTTTACCTGCAAGTTCAACTGACCCCCAAATTGTCTGTTAACAACAATACTGGTGCGTATGGGTATGGAGGCTCCAACGAAGCCGATGGCCGTTCGGCGCTGGCCTTTGGCCTGCTGGATTATTCCCTTACGTTGGGTTACCGGACAAGCCGGGCCAGCAATTTTTCCATTGGCGCGGGCATCTACACCCTGAACCAGATTTTTCGGCCCAGTTATGTCACCTTTGGTGGTAAATACCGCAACATCCACCAGCAGTTGAAATACCTGACCATACCCCTGAGCTACGAGCGCCTGCTGTATGCGAAAAAGAAAGTAAGCCTGTATGCGGGCCTCCATCTATCGTTTATCGGGGATGTATTCCGGCACCGCGGTATCCGATGGCATGGGCCGCTGCAATTCAAAAATGGTACCGCTGACCCCGACCTGGAATGGGAATATACGGTGCACTACTTAAACGGGCACACCTTCAACTTCCTGTACGGCTTTAGTATGAAGGCTGCGTATACACTGAATAAAAGAGCAGGTTTGTTCGCATCTGCCCAAATGATGCAGGGTTTTCGGCCCCTGATTACGTCCAGGCTGGGAATTGGTAATACAAATAATATATACAGCACGGTTATCTCTACAACCAATGGACAAAGCCTGCTGCTGAATCTAGGTGCCTACTATAATTTGTAGCGCATGATCCTATAATTGGACAGCTGCAACTTTCACAAGGTCTCCCCTTTTAAAAAAACGTACATTTACAGCTCATTTCTAAAGGACCTGATGTGAAGCTTAAATCATTTCTGGCAAAACCCTATGCCGCTGTCATACAAAAAAAGATCCGCAGGAATATGACGAATGCGCTGGCTGACCAGCAGGCCATTTTTCAGCAGCAAATCAAAAGCGGCAAGGCAACTGTATTTGGGAAAGACCATCAACTAAGCGCGGTCAATACCTACGCAGAATATACGCAGGCCATCCCTGTCCGGGATTATGAGGGGATAAAAGACTATATCGAACAGATCAAAAACGGCACAGAAAATGTGCTGTGGAAGGGGAAGCCGATGTACTTTGCCAA
>DATJDO010000202.1:0-3782 GCA_035497375.1 Chitinophagaceae bacterium
TGCAGGGCAACGGCGGAGGGGTGCCACCCGTGCAGCAAAAACCGGAAATGCGATATAGGGTGCTGACCTCTGTGGCCGTCAGCGCACGATTGTAAATCAGGATATCGTCGATATCGCCTGTGTAATTCTGACCAATCAGCATTTGCCCGATATTGGCTGCCATAGAGCCGCAGGGGCCGGAGCTCGATAAACTCAGCACACCGTCGATGTACAGCTCATAGGTGCTGATGCCATCATAGACAAAGGCCAGGTGATGCCAGCGGTTCGATATCGCTACCAATTCTGCAGCACAGGTCGGATAGCCGCCTGAAGGCTGCCAGTGGCTGTACTGATCGAAGGCGACCACGGCTTTCCGGCAGTCATACAGGCCGATCGACCACTCTCCGTAGGTATCCGGACAATGCAAAGGTGTATTATTCCTGCCCAGTAGCAACTCATAAGCACCGTCTGCCCTCGGGCCTGTAGGCTGATACCACAGCGAAACGGAAAAGGCACTGGTGGTGATGCCGTTTAAGAAAGTACTGCTGGCGGCAGGTATTTGTAAAAAGTCTCCACTGGACCGGTTAAAGTGATACGCACAGGCCGGATTGCTGAAGCGATCCATTACGGGGAAAGCCGAAGTGGTATTGGTCAGGTTATTGCCGCTGCCTGAAGCATCGGCCAGCGAACCTGAGCCAAAGGGATAAAACGCCAGCAAGCCTACATTAAGAGACCCTGGCAGGCTGCAGGGCTGTGCCTGGACCTGTACACTGAGTGCAATCAACATTGCACTGAATAGTTTTTTCATAAATCGCATTTTAAAGGTTTGGTATTATTTATTGTTTCATAAAAAGAGCAGGTCAGTGCCTGCGGGAACATGGTGTCTGTTCATAAAGTTTAGCTGTTCATCCTGGCAGCCCTTCGATGAAGCAGGGCATTTTCCCGGATACTTGTAAAAAGCCCTGGTATCCATGAACGCTTGTTGTCCGCCAGGGTAAGGGGTAAGAGATAAGCTATTGCATAGGCCTGTTGATTTAGGGGTGAACAATATTTTTCAGCAGGCATCCCGTAAGGCACTGCTTGTATCGGGTTTTGCTTCGCTTTTGCACTACGGCACAGCATACATCTGAAATGAAAACAGGATATAGAAGACAGTAATTTCTTGTTTTTATTTTATGAATTACATTTTCAATATAAAACAAACATAATTCGTAAATCCATTATTTACACAAGGAAATTTCCATGATTTTATAAAAACTATTTTTAATCTGTCTGTCAGGAGATAAGAGCAGTTCTTTGCGCTACAATACAGGTATGTCTGTACTGCGGAGTGCCGAAGGGCGCCTCAGGCAGACGCTAAAAGACAAGCGCAGCTGAAAGGAGACCAGGACGTTCAGGGGCCATGGGAAAGCCAGCAACAGGCGCATCCAAAACGTCAATTTCGGAATGATTGAATGTTCCCGGATGAAAAAGGGATACCAGGGCGACCATACAGGGGAAGAAATCGTCTATTGAAAAAAGAAATTGCAGTCCTTTGGGGTATCTCAGGGGCAAATGGTAACGAAAAGTTTTCACGATGACATAAAAAAAATCATATATTTTCGCACCAAAATAAAATCAAAATACATATAAAAACGATTTTATTCTACAAAATACTATGAACACAAAATATACCCTTCAAGCCTGCGAAACGGATCAGGAAATAGCCCAGGCTATCCGCTTAAGGTACATTGCTTACAGAAATGCCGCAGCGATACCGGAACATGCGGATGCTGTATTCAGAGACAAATATGATCTGCTGCCCAATGCAAGCTCCTGTATCGTGTATGAAGATACCGCTCCCGTGGCATCGGTAAGGGCCTGCATCTACAGCAGGGAGCTTAATTTTCTGCAGCTACCCGCCTTCGAGGCTTACAGGCAGGAAATTGAAAAAGAATTAGACCTGGATAAGGTCATTGTCGAATCAAACAGGTTTGTCATCCATCCCGACAATGTGGATTCGAAATACCTGTTTAAAGTTCCGTTCCGGTTCATTATACTGAATGTGCTGAAATTCAAAAGCGACTATATCCTTGCAGCAGTACGCCCAAAGCATGTGCCGCTGTACCGGCGCTTTCTCGGCATGGAACCGATCTCTGCTCCCCGGAAATACCCGGGCATTAATGTAGACATGATCATGATGGCCGGGGTCTGCAGTGAGCTGCTCCCTATGGTGATGCAGAAAGAAGAATTGTACCGGTTTACTGATGAGGAAGTTGACACCTATGCGTTTTCTGCCAGTTTACCCCTGCTGGAGGTAAGCTATTCCTGAGTCAGGCGACAGCTCATCAGCGCCTTACGCTACCGGAGTACACAAGAGTATACAACAAGGAAGGCTTTTTCCCTTGTTGGTGTTGAGGCCTTAGGCATTCAGAACAGCCCAACAACAAGCTTTAGCTATGCCTCAACATTTCAAAGCAACCTGTTCGGTAAAAGCAGCTCAGGATAGGCACTGCAATTGCTCCGCCACAACACTTAAAAGGGCTAAAACGATTTTGTATTCTAAAATGGCCTTCACTATTGAAGGCCATTTTTAGTTTTGTTCGAAAATCCACCAATTTAATCCTTCTACAATATCTTCATAATATTTGTTCAGAATCAGCACTGGATTCAAATCCTTTCCTGCAGTGTTTCCATTTACCAATGAAGGAGGTGTAAGTGTAATGTGGTGTATTTCTGGATCTACACCGTGTATGAGATATTCGACACCCTGATCCTCTTCATAATCGTCTGGCACAAATTCTTCCGGCGGGCCAATTAAAGGATATCGCATTACGATAGCCCCAACGATGATTTTATTCCTATTCTCTTCAGTCAATAATTCCCACATGCGATACTGGTTTAGTAGATACAAATGTATTCATACCCTTCTTAATTCTGTTCATTTGCCTTTGATCTTTACCAAATGCTCGATGCTTCCCTGCGACTGTTGGCGCATGTGCGTTTATTACTTGTTGGTGGGCTTTACACCTCACTGTACGGCAACACTAATAAGGGCTGACACTGTATGGCTCAATTTCCGAAAGGGATGAAAATGCTGCAAGCGCTATAGATTTGTTTTCCGCCCTTGTTGGTGTTGAGGCATTGGTCTTGCAGCACAGCCCACCAACAAGCTTTAGTGATGCCGTAACAATCTGTTCGGCAAAAGAAGCTCAGGATAAACAATGCAATTTCTGAGCTAAATGAATGTGGCATACAAAAGCCACCAAAAACAAAAAAACCTGAACAGTTTCCTGTTCAGGCTTTAAAGCTTGCTCTCCCTGCTGGACTTGAACCAGCGACCCTCTGATTAACAGTCAGATGCTCTAACCAACTGAGCTAAGGAAGAATCTTGTTTCCCGTTTTGGGACTGCAAAAATAGAAAGTTTTCCGTTTCTGCAAAATTTTATTTGCTTTTTTTTCCGGCAAACTTCAGATTCTTCAGCAGCAGTGAAAAATCGTGCCCCACCACGTAGTGTTCGGCATACTCCCGCGCCGCCAGCAATTGTACTGCCAGTGCGGGTTCATAGCCTTTTTGCAACACATAAGGCGGCAAAATACCCTGCCTGATCTGCGGCAGGGAAGTACCCGCTTCGTAGCCGATCCAGCTGCGGCGGCCGCTCAGTACAGCAAAAATATTAGAGAATAAAGCGGAGCGTTCTGTGGCAATGACCAGCAACAAGGGGCCCAACAACAACAGGCACAAAGAAGCCATGATGTCGAACACCCTTTTATTGCGCTGCGCAATAAATGTAGCGATATTGTAGCGCTTATCTGCGGTATAC
>DATJDO010000203.1:0-1522 GCA_035497375.1 Chitinophagaceae bacterium
GGCTTTAATAGCGTTACGATTGTTTGTTTTTCATTTGTTTGTTCAGTTGCTGCACGCAGGCGCTGATGTCTTTGGGCAAGGGAGCTTCCACGCAGATTTCTTCCCCCTTCATATTTTCGAAAATTAGGCGGTAGGCGTGCAGGGCCAGGCGGCTCAGCAGGGGACGTTCTTCCTCATCTTTGGTAGAAAGCCTGTACTTCTTCTTGATCCCCGACAGCAGGAACGGTTCGCCGTTGCCATAAAGGCTGTCTGCAACGATGGGGTGCCCGATCGATTGCATGTGTACCCGTATCTGGTGTGTACGGCCGGTATGGATCTGGAATTGCAATAAAGTATGCAAAGGCCATTGCTCCACTACTTTATAATCCGTTACCGAAGCTTTGCCTTTGCGGTTCACGACCATTTTGCCTTTGATGACCGGGTGTTCGGCAATCGGGCTTTCGATCCGGCCTTCCTGCTGCACTACACGGCCGTGCACCAGCCCGGCATAAAACTTGCCTACGCTGTGCGCCATAAACTGGGCAGAGAGGTTTTTGTGCGCTGCTTCATTTTTGGCAAAACAAAGCACCCCGCTGGTATCCCGGTCCAAACGATGGATGACCCACACCTTTTGTCCCAGTTGTGCTTCCAGCACTTTGTTGATGCTTGGGGCTTCAGTATTAAATCGGTCGGGGATGACCGGAGTGCCGGCCGGTTTATTCACCACCACGATGTCCTCGTCCTGGTATAAAATGTCAAGATTCATTGCGCCTGCGAAGGTATTACTTATTCCGCGTTTCCGTGAGGCTGAAGAAACCGGAATTCAAAGCCTGTGCCAGCCTTTGCTCTTCATTGCCCTCCACTATGATAAATGGCTGGCCGGAGTTGATGACAATGTCTTTATAAATATTGTAGAAATACAGGCGTTCATTGTAATTGGGATATTCCCGCTGCGGATCGGGTGTCCAGGGGATATCTGTCTTGCAGAGAATATAGGCGTGGTAAGGCCTGCGTGCAATCTCTTCAAGGATAAAAGGGTGTACTTTTCCGAAGCGGTGATGGCACCAGACCATCAGTACGTACAGGTCGGTGTCGCAGATCAGAAAGTGATTGGCGGCGGCGGCGAGGTGGTCTTCGGAAGCGATCTGACCTTTGGCGATGGCCAGCAAATCCTCGTACTGGTAAGCATTGCCTTGCTGCTCCAGGTAGGCCCGGGCGTATTCATCGACCCAGACGGTTTGCAGATGAGCAGCCAGGGCAGCACTTAAAGTGCTTTTCCCCGTGCTTTCAGGGCCGATAACGACTATTTTTTTCAATAAACTCACGCTCTGTACCATTAAAATTGAAAATCCCGCAGGTAGATGGCCTGCGGGATCACAAATGTATCATAAAACAAATTAGTAGCGGTACATGTCGCTCTTGAATGGTCCTTCTTTCGGAACACCCAGGTAAGCAGACTGAGCATCGCTCAGCACTTCCAGTTTCACGCCGATTTTACCAAGGTGCAGGCGGGCTACTTTCTCATCGAGGAATTTAGGCAGTA
>DATJDO010000204.1:0-10095 GCA_035497375.1 Chitinophagaceae bacterium
AAAACAGCAAATGGATGACGTGATGGGAAAAGTTACCATTGACTCAATTTTGTTAGCCAAAGAACATAATTATTTGTTGCTGTCAGATGAAACTATTGTTAGATCTGTTGCGGCTAACGATTATGATGTTTCATCTATCTCTAGCTATATTCTTTGGGATTACTTTTATATATCCGGCTGTATTGATGATAATTTATTTTGCGAAGTTGCTGCCGCCCTCGTCTGCCGCAATTATAAATCACTTCCTATCTCCGCTCAGAGCTTATTAATTACTTTAAAATGGTCTGACTATAAAAACCAGGTTCCTTTTACAAATGCACTCAACTCGCTTGACGAAAGCTGTGCAGAAGATTCGGTAATTCAAGTATCTGCTATCTTTTTTCATTTACTGATTATGGAAGACTTAAAAGAAAACCAAGATATTATTATACATTCTGTTCTAGATAGGATAATTCAAGGCCGAAATGCACATCAGATTCTTACAAAAGCAGCTATCGCATTCTGCCTCAGATATGGTCAGAATGAAATACAAAAGAAATTACTTCTTCAAATTATAGTAGATTATGGATTGAAAATAGGCGTGTTTAAAAACCGTGAGCATTAATAAACAATGTAATACTTCAAATATTTGTAAACTTTCTCACAAATTATACGCTCACAAATTGTCCTGTGCGACCTCTCTTTCATTTTTAAATGATTCTCATTAAAAAAGATACTCTGTTCACAAAATTCTAGGAATATCACAGCACATTATATTGTAAAGGAGAAAAGCGGATAAAGGTTTATCCGCTTTAAAATAGCAGAAAGTGCCACAAACAGGAACTCTACATCACTTACAACCACAAGATTTGAATCTTGACAAACTCAGGATCGGGGTTCCAGCTTTTAGCGAAAACAGGATCACGTGATGTAAAGCAAAAAAATAATTCAGAAACTTTTGCTATTCAATAAAACACAACATTTTCCCTTGTAACTTCTCTTTTAGCATGCTCATATCATCGCTGATTTTTTGTGCTACAATCTTTGCGTAAATCTGAGTTGTCCTAATAGATTTGTGACCCAATAATGCGCTAACAGTTTCTAAAGGTACTCCGTTTGATAAAGTTACAGTTGTTGCGAATGTATGCCGGGCTGTATGAGTGGTCAAATTTTTACTAATACCGCATAATTCTGAAACCTCCTTCAAATATGCATTGAATTTTTGATTGCTGTTCACCGGGAGCAAAACATTATTAACTCTGCAATAGGGATGGTCGCTATACTTTTGTATAATTTTTTTTGCAATAGGAAGCAGCGGAACGTTTTCCCTACACCAAGTCTTCTCCCTGTTCTTGACAATCCAATCCTCACCATCGAAAAATTTCACAACATGATCCGGAGTTAATAGACAGACATCTTTATAAGCATAGCCTGTAAAACACATAAACAGGTATATATCTCTCACTTCTCGTAGTCTAGCTAGAGGCAATGTTTTATGATAAAATTTTTGTATTTCACCCTCGCTCAGAATATCCCTATCGGGATTTACGTACTTGCATTTATACCCCGATAACGGGTTTTTTATCAGCCAATTTCTATCTACCGCCGTTTTGATAACCTGTTTAGTGTTGGTTAGATATTTCATGGCCGTATTGCTTTCCATTCTCTGCTCTAGCATTAGAAAGTTTATAAAGTCTTCAGCAAACGCATATTTGATATCTGTCAACAGTATATCACTAACATTGTATTGGTAGCGTACGAAAGCAACTACTTTGTTCCTGGTAACTTTCCATCTTTTCAAAGTACCACTAGCTCGGTGCCCGGTGGTCACTTTTTTTTCTAGTATGCCAACGACAAAGTCAACTGTCTCTAGCAAAGTTTTAGTTTCCTTTTTCTTCCCTTGATAGGCATCTTTCACCATAGCCGCTGAAACATAATCATGAGTACCACTAAGTTGGTCATAAACTTGACGAAGTCTGGCCTTGGCTTTGTCTATATAGGCATTGATTTGGCGGGCCTCTTGGCTGTTTCCCTTTACGACACCTGCATCCTGATTCCAAAGTTCTTCATTTATTTTTTGCCCTAAGGAGAGCTCGGAACGTTTGCAATCAACTGTGATTCTGATCGTAATCGGCGATTTGCCTTCTTTTGTTTTCTTTGATTTTTCCAGTATCAGCAACATGGAAAACTTTTCATTAACCTTCATAACACTTTTTTAGGTGGTGAATAAATTATTCGCTCGTTCCTAAAACCCTACACACAATCTACCTTGGGTCAATCGAGGGTACCAAGTTAAACAAATACTAACGGTACCCGAACAGGTACCCTATTAGTCTGTTTTTCTTTGCTTTTATCTGTTATGCTTTTCTTGTTGGCACTGCTTGTTTAAGCGGTATTGAACGAAAAAAGCCACTCTTTCGAGTGACTTTCGTGATCCGGATTGGATTCGAACCAATGACCCTCAGCTTAGAAGGCTGATGCTCTATCCAACTGAGCTACCGGACCATATTTTTAAACGCTTTACGCGCTTTTCAAGATTTCATCATTTAAAGCTTCTCAGCTTAGAAGGCTGGCACTCTTCTCTTTCTTGAATTGGCGTAGTCCGACCAGGACTAAAACCAAAGCCCCCTGATTATGAGTCAGGTGCTCTTTGACCAATATAAGTATCTTAAAGAGCTACCGGACCATTTTCGGAGTGCAAATGTACCGTTTTCTCTAAAACGGGGCAACAATTTTTACACCTGGAACACCCCACCCTTCCATTCTTTCTCGATCGGGGCATGGTTCGCGGCATGAATGCTTTCGGAGATCAGCCTGCGCGTTTCGGCCGGATCGATGATCTCGTCTACCCACAGGCGCGCTGCGGCATAGTAGGCAGTAGATTGCGTATTGTAGCGATCAGTGATCGTACCCAGCAGCTCAGCTTCTTTTTCAGGCGTAATCTCTTCACCTTTTGCTTTCAGAGAAGCCACCTGTATCTGCAGCAATACCTTCGCGGCCTGCTCCCCACCCATCACGGCGATCTTCGCATTGGGCCAGGCATAGATAAAGCGTGGATCGTAAGCCTTTCCGCACATGGCATAGTTGCCCGCTCCGTATGAATTACCGATGATAAACGTAATCTTGGGTACTACAGAATTGGATACTGCATTCACGAGTTTAGCACCGTCTTTGATGATGCCGGAGTGTTCGGAACGGCTGCCGACCATAAAGCCGGTCACGTCCTGCAGGAACACCAGGGGTATTTTCTTCTGGTTGCAATTCTGGATAAAACGGGCCGCTTTATCGGCACTGTCGTTGTAGATCACGCCACCCATCTGCATTTCCCCTTTCCCGCTTTTGACGATCTTGCGCTGGTTGGCTACAATGCCTACCGCCCAGCCTTCTACACGGGCATAACCACAGACAATGGTTTTACCATAGTCCTCTTTAAACTGGTCGAATTCCGAGTTGTCGACGATGCATTTGATCACGTCCACCACATCAAAGTTCTTATTGTTGTCTACACTCACCAGACCGTAAATATCTTTGATATCACGGGCAGGCTCTACGGCTTTCACGCGGTCAAAACCGGCTTTTTCCTGGCTGCCCAGCTTATCGATGATGCGGCGCACCTGGTCCAGGCATTCCTGTTCGGTCTTGAATTTATAATCGGCAATACCGCTGATCTCCGTATGTGTTTTGGCTCCCCCCAGGGTCTGCAGGTCTACATCTTCGCCAATGGCGGCCTTTACCAGGTAAGGGCCGGCCAGGAAGATAGAGCCATTGCCTTCCACCATCAGGGTTTCATCGCTCATGATGGGCAGGTAAGCGCCACCCGCAACACAACTACCCATGACCGCCGCAATCTGCGTAATGCCCATCGCGCTCATCACTGCATTGTTGCGGAAAATGCGGCCGAAATGTTCCTTGTCCGGAAAAATCTCATCCTGCATTGGCAGGTACACACCCGCGCTGTCTACAATATAAACAACCGGCAGGCGGTTTTCCATGGCTATTTCCTGAAGGCGCAGGTTTTTCTTCCCGCTGATCGGGAACCAGGCCCCTGCTTTTACGGTATTGTCGTTGGCAATGATCATGCATTGGCGACCGGATACATAGCCCAGGCCTCCCACGGTACCACCCGCCGGGCAGCCGCCTTGCTCAGCGTACATATCGTAACCGGCGAAACTACCGATCTCGGTAAATACGGTATTCTTGTCGATCAGGTATTCGATGCGTTCACGCGGCGACAGTTTCCCTTTTTCGCGGTTCTTATCCATCGTCTTCTTACCGCCACCGAGGCTGATCTTATCGTGCTTATGCTTCATGCCGCCAATGGCGAGGCGCATAGCATCTTCGTTTTTGTTGAATTCTAAATTCATTTGTTACGATTCTTTCTAAGGCGTTATTCTGCTTTTATGATTTGCTGAACAGTTTGTCCGTCAGCCGTTTGCACTTTCAACCAATAATTACCGGAAGGTAAGGCATTCAGATCTAAATCGGCTTTCATACGGCCGGGTGTTTTCTCCAGGGTTTTGTACCATACACTTTGCCCTAAAGCATTCAGTATAGAGAGATTTGCATCCGCACCATTCGTATGCAGGCTGATCGTGGCTTGCGACACAAAAGGATTGGGGGAGAAAATAACTTCAGGCCCGGCAATACCCGGCTCGCTGGCACTCATGCCTTTCGCATATTTAGCGACATACGGTTCAGCAGCGCTATTGACCATAGTACCGGTTGCATAGAGGAAGCCGGTAGGAGAAAAAGCCAGTGCATTGATATGACCGCCATTGGTTTTCAGCTGATCTGCGCCTGTACCGATTGTGGACCAGCTGCTGCCATTCCATTCCGACACAAAGGCATCATAAGTGCTGGTTTTGTAAAAACCACCTACATATACTTTACCGGTGACGCTCACCGCTATAGATGAAATAACGTTTGAGGCCGGCAGGCCCGTGCCCAATTCGGTCCAGCTTGTCCCATTCCATTTGGCGACATACCGCATACCGGCAAGGTTGGTAAAATCACCGGCAGCGTACAGGTTGCCTGAGGTATCGGAAGTCAGCGCATAGATTTGTGCATTGGCATTCAACGCACCCAGTTCAGACCAAACGCTTCCGTTCCATTTGGCGACATAGTATCTTCCTGAGGCATTTGTAAATGCTCCGGCAGCATACACATTTCCTCCCTTATCTGTTGTAATCGTCTGGATCATGGCATTTGCTTTAAGCGAAGTCGCGCCCGAACCTCCGAGTTCTGTCCAGGCGCTGCCATCCCATTTGGCTACGTATGAGTTTAAGGGTCCGGAATTGGTAAACTTGCCTGCGGCATACACCGTTCCGGCAGCGTCGGTAGCCAGGCACAAAATGTCGTTCACAGCATTCAGTCCGGATGTGCCGCTGCCTATTTCAGACCATACACTGCCATCCCATTTCGCTACATAACGCTTGCCCGTACTGTTTTTAAAGCCGCCCCCGGCATATATATTGCCGGATTTATCTTTAGTCAATGCATTAATATCGCCATCTGCAGCCAGGCTGCCCAATTCAGTCCAATTGCTTCCGTTCCATTTGGCAACATACTTTTTGCCGGCAGTATTGGTAAAATGCCCACCTACGTAAATATTTGATGTGGCGTCAATCGTCATTCCCCCGATGACGCCATTGGCCTTTAAAGCAGCACTGCCTGAGCCGAGCTCCTTCCATTGTGCGCTTGCATCACCTGTGAGCAGGGATGCGATTCCTAAAAATATTCCGGGTAAAAACTTATGGATGTTCATAGTGATTTCAGGGTTTTTGCAAATGTAATACCGTGGCGCAAACATCCTACTACTCACTACTTTTTATTAATAGACTCCGGGCAAATGCTTCAAGTGTCAGCCCCTTCACCTGCACGGTTTCATCTGCCTGCTCATAGCAGGACTTTCTCTGGTCCAACAGGGCAGCCAGGTTTAGTTTCCAGCCCGATTCCCGGAGCAGGGGCCGCTGTTCGATCTCGGTATCCAGATTGTGGTATAATTGCTCCAGCTCCGCCTCCAGGTAAATAACCCTTCCACTGTGCTTCATGTGCTGCAGATTATCATAAAAGCAAGGAGTTCCCCCACCGCAGGCAATGATGGTGTCCGAGGGGAACACTTTGATGACCTGCAATAAGGTCTGGTGTTCCAGTTCCCGGAATGATGTTTCGCCGAAACGTTCAAAGAATGCGCTGATCGTATGGCCGGTACGGACTTCGATCATATCATCCAGGTCAATGCAATTCAGGCCTAAAGTCCCCGCCAACTGTTCTGCCCAGTAACTTTTACCTGCCCCCGGCATACCGGTCAGGAAAATGTTTTTGTACTTTTTGCTCAAAAGGAATAGCGATTAGGATGCGAAGGTACTTATGTATCCGCTAACAGCCTTGCAAAACCACGGGTGCTGGGGCCAGGCGGGGCAGCCCGCGAAAAAAGTGCGTACTTTCGCAGTATATACAGACTACATCAATGATACAATCGGGTTCTTATTATACACTGCCTGTGGTAAAAATGGTAGACTTCGGCGCCTACCTGGATGGTGGAACGGAAGGAGAAATACTGCTGCCCAAACGCTATGTTCCCAAAGGCCTGCAAGCCGGCGACACCCTGGAGGTGTTTATCTACCATGACGGCGAAGGGCGCCTGATTGCCACCACAGAACGCCCTAAAGGTACCGTGGGTGATATCGTGGTACTGGAAGTAAAAGATACCATGCACCAGGGCGCCTTCCTGGAATGGGGCCTGATTAAAGACCTGTTCCTGCCCCTGTCGCAGCAAACAAATGTATTGTACAAAGGCATGCACATCCCGGTGCTGATCTATCGCGACGAGCAGACCGGCCGTGTGGCAGCGACTCAGAAATTCCAGCACCAGTTGAAAGGGAATGAGGTCAGTCTGAAAGAAAATGATGCGGTAAACCTGCTGGTAACCCGCGAGACAGAGCTGGGCTTTGAAGTAATTGTGAACGCCGTACATGTCGGCCTCATCCACTTCAGCGACATCTTCTATGAAATGAAGGTCGGGGAACGCCTGAAAGGCTTTGTAAAGCGGGTATTGCCGGAAGGGAAACTGGACATTATGCCCGGGGAACGCGGCTACAAGCGCATTGAAAACGAAACGGAAAAAATACTGCGCCTGCTCAGCGAAAACAGCGGTTACCTTCCTTTTTACGACAAAAGCAGCCCTGAAGAAATATACGATTTTTTCGGCATGAGCAAAAAAACATTCAAAATGGCGGTGGGCAACCTGTATAAAGCAGGAAAAATCAGCCTGGCGCAGGCCGGCATACAGCTCATCGACGGATAAAAATGTACCTAGATTTTTTTCACCGGAAATTTCCTGTTTTAAATTTTGTTTTTTGTCGAATCCCATTATCTTTGCACTCCCTTAACGGGGAAAGGTGAGGTGGGTGAGTGGCCGATACCAGTAGTTTGCTAAACTGCCGAACGGGTCAAACTGTTCCGCGGGTTCGAATCCCGCCCTCACCGCTAAAAAATTTGCCGGCGTAAATTTTTTAGCGAGAACGATAAAAGATCGGGAAGTAGCGCAGGCCGGTAGCGCACCTGGTTTGGGACCAGGGGGTCGCAGGTTCGAATCCTGTCTTCCCGACACAGTAAAACCTTCGCTTTTTAGCGAAGGTTTTTTTATTGGCTGCAGACAGCGCAAGCTTGCTTGCAGATGAATGTGGTCAATAAAAAAGAAAACCGGCGCAGCCGGGCAGTTTTACTGTTTCGCCTCCCCACCCCAAAGGATCATAAAATAATCCTGTCTTCCCGACCAAAAGAAAACAAAGCCTCCACATTGTGGGGGGCTTTTGTTTTAAGCAAAATCGTCAAACTTGTTTGTAATATGCAGCGAAAACAAAAGCCGAAGAGCTTTGTTTTCTTTTGTACACACCACTCCAAAGGATCATGAAATAATCCTGTCTTCCCGATGCAGCTTTCCTTCTGACACAAGCACAGCTTGCAAGCGTAGCTCAGGGATCTGTACCTGAATCAGGGGGCAACTGTATAGATCCTTCCCTTTACTGTTCGGAATGAAAGTGTTATCATGAAACGAATTCAAGGAATCCCTCTGAAAGCTTTGGATTATTTTTGCCCCCTACCCGAGTTGTTGGACACCATCTTTTAAACCTTCCCAGTATGAGTGCCTGCTATAGTTGTCATGCAATATTGAATAAAAAAAATCAATCCTTTGAGCATATCATTCCGAATGCTATTGGTGGTGTACTGAAGTCTGCCCGGCTGATATGCAAAGCGTGTAACAGTGCCTATGGGATGACGATCGATGCGGCATTAGCCAAGGATTTTGAACACCTTGCTGCACGCTACAATATCGGACGGGACCGGCCAAAATCCCGGATGATACAGAATACCATAGCGTCCAACGCTGATCTGTATCACTTGCAAGACGGGCAGACACCGCCCCCCGCTAAGCCCATGATCAGACTGGACAAGGATCAACTGTATATTTCCGGCCCTGACAAAAAGCAGCTGATGCAAATAGCTTCAGGACTCAAAAGCAAGTTCCCCAATATCGACCTGGACAACATTGAAAAAAATTGGGAAGCAGATGATGCTCTTCCTGAGGGTGAGCTTACGATCAATTTTTCAGCAGGCAGCGATTTATTCATGAGATCGGTAGCAAAAATCGCGGTAAACTATTATCTCATGAAAGTACGCGGCCGTCACTACCTGGACAAGATCATCAACGTTATTAATGGTGTGGATGTAAACCATAAACAAATTTATTATTATCCATTGAGAGCGAACATCTGGGGCGATGGTGAACTATCGCATGTGATTATGATAAAAGGGAATAACATTTCAAAAAAACTGCAGGCAAACGTGATCCTTTTTAATACACATAGCTTTGCGATCAATTTGTGTGACCACTACGACGGCTGCGACATCGATTTCTTTTATAGATACGAACTGCTGCGTCGTCAGGAAATAAAAGGCTGAGTCGATTTGGATGATGAAATAGTTCGCCCTATGCTTCGGAACATACTACCTGATCAGCGTAACATCTCCCTTAAGAACCCTGGTATTTTGGCTATCGAACGCTGCTTTCAGGAAATAATAATAGACTCCGGGATCTAGTAATCTTCCGTTAACCATGCCATTCCAGCCGGTATTAGGGTCAGTGGAGGAGAACAGAACATTTCCCCACCTGTTCGCAACGATAAGCTCGTATACCCTGATGGGGCAACTCAGAATGGGTTTAAAATAATCATTCCGGCCATCGTTATTCGGGGTAAAAGCATTCGGAAAAAGAACGCAGTGCTCACAATCCTCAAAGCTAACGGTAACCTCTTTTTTTACAGAACACATACCATCTGAAACAACAACCGAGTACAGCCCGGGACTGCTGATCTCAATGGATGCTTTTGTGTCACCGGTAGACCATTTATAGTCTGCATTATCCAGACCAACATTCAGGATCAGTATTTCACCCTTACATACTGTTCTGCTTTCGTCGATATCCAGCTTGAGGCTTTTCCCCGTAACAGACAGCGAATCGGACATCCTGCAGTTGCCGGCATTAACTGTAATGATATAACGTCCCGGAGTACTGACTAATATGTGGCTGGTCCTTGCACCACTACTCCACGCATACACCGCCTGCGGAAAGGTAACTGCAGCATCCAAAGATACAGGCTCATCATTGCAGATAAAGGTATCATGAAGTGGTTTGACAAACCTGATGTATGCAATTGAATATTCCCCAGTAAACCATTTGCAGCTGCTGTCCTCCTCAGCCCTTAGTACGATCTTTCCTTCATTGAATACATTTGTTTCCTGTTGTGTTCCGCCATTACTCCACAAATAGCGGGTATAGCCGGGAGGTCCGGATAGCATCAGGGGTTCGCCCGGACAAATAAATGAATCTGCGTTTACTACCAAAATAGTATAGGCAATAGTATCTACAATAAAGGTATCGATGTACACCAAACAGTCTTTTGTACTCCTGACCCAATAAGGCCCAGCACTACCAACTTCAATAAATCTGTCTGTACTGCCCGTACTCCAAAGGTAGTGGTCTGCCTCATCTTTGCCATAAACCTGCCTGATCTGGCCGCTACAGATGCCCAGGTATTGGGTATTCATTGCGAC
>DATJDO010000205.1:0-2282 GCA_035497375.1 Chitinophagaceae bacterium
AAGTGGTCGTCCGCCTTGATGGTTCTGCCACGAACATGCAATTGGGATATCATGGTGAAAGTATACTGGACGCTGCACTGCGCAACGGGGCAGACCTCCCCTTTGCCTGTAAAGGCGGTGTTTGCGCCACCTGTCGCTGCAAACTGGAAGAAGGGGAAATTGAAATGGACATCAACTACTCCCTCGAAAAAGATGAGCTGGCCAGTGGCTTTATCCTGGCTTGCCAGGCACACCCGCGCAGCGAAAAAGTTGTAGTTAACTTTGATATACGATAACTTTAGTAAACGATTCTCTTAACTAAAAAAACAGTTCAGCATATGAGCCCGCAAATCAATCTCGAAGAACAATTTCAGGCAAAAATTGATGCCGAAATCAAGATAGAACCCAAAGACTGGATGCCGGATGCTTACCGCAAAACGCTGATCAGGCAGATATCGCAGCATGCCCACTCCGAAATCGTAGGTATGTTACCGGAAGGTAACTGGCTGACCCGTGCCCCCTCTCTGAAACGGAAAGCAACCCTGCTGGCCAAAGTGCAGGATGAAGCCGGACACGGCCTGTACTTGTACAGCGCCTGTGAAACATTGGGTGTGACCCGTCAGCAAACGATTGAAGACCTCATTTCCGGCAAAGCCAAGTACTCCAGCATCTTCAACTACCCTACCCTTACCTGGGCAGATATGGGGGCTATCGGATGGTTGGTAGACGGGGCCGCTATCATGAACCAGGTTCCGCTATGCCGTGCTTCTTACGGCCCTTATGCCCGTGCCATGGTCCGTGTGTGCAAAGAAGAAAGCTTCCATCAGCGCCAGGGTTATGAGATCATGATGACCATGGCCAACGGGTCTCCGGAACAAAAAGAAATGGCGCAGGATGCCTTAAACCGTTGGTGGTGGCCCGCCATTATGATGTTCGGGCCTACCGACGCAGAATCCGCAAACACCGAACAGTCTGTAAAGTGGAAAATCAAAAGGCATACCAACGACGAACTGCGTCAGAAATTCATTGACGCCACCGTACCCCAGGCTGAGTATATCGGGCTGACTATACCCGATAAAGACCTGAAATGGAATGAGGAAAAAGGACAGTACGACTTCGGCCCTATCGACTGGGATGAATTCTGGAACGTAGTAAAAGGAAATGGGCCCTGCAATAAGCAACGCCTGGAAGCACGCCGTAATGCACATGTGGAAGGCACATGGGTACGCGATGCCGCAGCAGCCTATGCAGAGAAAAAAGCAAAAAGGAACGCATCCCCTGCTCAGGAAGTGGCGTAGATGAATGAGGCAATTATTCAATTCAATGTTTGATTTGAAAAGGAGCTGATTTGAACATTTGAAGATGAACCCTGCACACGTGCTTCCCCTCCTGGGAGGGCTTAGGGGTAGGTAAAACAAAAACTATTAAAACGAAAAAACGGAACAATGGAAAGCAATAAAGAATGGCCGCTCTGGGAAATATTCATCCGCAGCAGGCAGGGCCTGGATCACAAACATGTCGGTAGCCTTCATGCCACCGATGCAAGAATGGCTATTGAGAATGCCCGTGATGTCTATACCCGCCGTATGGAAGGTGTCAGCATATGGGCTGTAGAATCCAAATATGTACACGCATCCAATCCGGACGAAGCGTCAGAGTTTTTTGAGCCGGCAGAAGATAAAGTGTACCGCCACCCTACTTTTTATGATATCCCAGAGGCTATAGGCCACATGTAATTTTTATGACGAACAGCACAACCGATACGCGTTCAGCACTCAGCAATTATGTGCTGCACCTTGCCGACACCAACCTTATACTGGCACAGCGCCTCTGTGAATGGTGCGGCCATGGCCCTGTACTCGAGCAGGACATTGCCCTGTCCAACATCGGCCTGGACCTGCTGGGACAAACCAGGAGCCTGTACCAATATGCCGCAACCCTTATCGGCGACGGAAAAACAGAAGATGACCTGGCCTTCCTGCGCAACGAAAGGCAATTCAAAAACCTGTTGCTCTGCGAACAGCCTAACAGCGATTTTGGCTACACCGTACTTCGCCAGTTTTTATACGAAACTTACCAGCTATTGGTGCTCAGCGCCTTACAGCAGAGTAGCGATAGCCAACTTGCCGCCATTGCCGAAAAATCGCTGAAAGAAGCCACTTATCATTACAAATGGAGTGCAGAATGGGTGATCCGGCTTGGAGACGGCACTGAAGAAAGCCACAAGCGCATGCAGCAGGCACTGAATGATGTATGGACGTATACCGGTGAGATGTTCCTGCCTTCTGCAGATGAGAAAGCAC
>DATJDO010000206.1:0-2739 GCA_035497375.1 Chitinophagaceae bacterium
GGGCCTTCATCTACCTGCTTCAGATAAGAGATTGTTTTTGGGTCATTTTTCAACACCTTTATTTTACCGGTTTTTGGTGAACGAATACTGTCCATCCGGTATATACCTGTATAGTTGAAGGCATAAAAGCTGTTCCGGTGTACCCAGCCACAAAAAATATTGTCAAGGGATGATCCGCTATAGTCACCAGGTTTAGCCAGTTGTTGTGCCTGGGCCCCTTTAGCGCCTGTATGAATACGGTAGAGGCTTTTATCCTTTTCTGCATAGCAAAGAATAGAGTCGCGACACTCTGCAAAAACGATCTCTTCTTTGTAGGCTCCGGGCCAATAGCCGGTTTTGTAAAAACCTGCACTCAGCAGGTAGATACCGTTCTTATTGGTGCTGATCCAGCAATTACCCTGACTGTCTTTGTAGGCATCATTTACAATTTTTCCTTTTAATAAAAGGGTCCGGTCAAAATAGACTCCTTTATTTGTTGACAGCCATTCGAAACCGTCTTCTTTAATGAAACGGATCAGCCGGGCATCGCCCACCAGGTCTTGCGCCCGGAAGGAAAAAGGCTGTAAGTCCTCGGTGTACATTCTTCCTTTATCGGCAAGGTGGTAACCTGCTCTTTTTGAATTCCCGAGGTAGTGTCCTAACACGTAAAATCCATTATGAGGCTGTACGGATAGCAAGGATAGGGAACTATCGACAATAAGGCGCTCGTGTACATAAAGTAAGGCATACCGGCCGCCCGGCAGTTTTTCGATGCTGATCAATTGAGCCGATTCCCGGTCCAGCATTACCTTAGGCACAAGGGTCCTCACCTTATCTTTCCTGATTTCTATAAAGCCGGGATTATCTTTATAAAAAACAGTAATGCTGCTATCGCGGTGCACCGCAATATCAAACGTATTGGAAGCGCTAAAGTTGTGCTTTAAAAATGGTGTGTTCCGGGCGTTGTGGAAACGGCCGTTCTGGTAATAACACAATTCTCCGTTGAAGGTGCCAATCCAAAGCCTCCCGTACAGGTCTTCCCTGAAACAGAAACATTCGTTATCTGCCAGGCCGTCTGCCGTAGTGAAAGTGCGGAACTCCGTCCCGTTAAAACGGGCCACCCCTTTATCTGTGCCCACCCAGATGATGCCGTCCTTATCCTGGTACACACAATATACAGTATTGCTGGGGAGCCCGTTTTCTACCGTATAATGCAGCATTGGGTACTCCTGGCCCTGTGCTGTATTGCTCCAAATGACGGCCAGGAAAAACCAAATAATATGAAGGGCAGATTTATGCAAGCCGGTACTGTTCTAAAAAGTTCATCAGGCTCGGAGCCCGTCTTCTGCTCAAGGGCAGTACAGTACCGTCTTTAAGGCTGACACTACATTGTTCTCCCCTGTTGATATGATCAATATACCTGCAATTGATGAGGTAGGATTTGTGGGTACGAAAAAAGATATCTGCAGGCAACAGTTCTTCGTAGTCTACAAGCGGGTAGCTCATCATCACGCTCTTACTCTGCTTGTGGTCGGTAAAATAAAAATGGGCGTAACTCCCTTCAGCCTTTATATAGCTGATGTCTTTGAACTGTACCACGAAAACCTCGTTCCTGCTTTTCAGTACGACTTTATCGGCATGTACATCATTCAATACCTGCTCTCCGAGCTCCGAATAATTCGTACCTGGTTCCGGCCGTTCTTTCCCGTGTTTTCTTTCGAGCTTTACGCACAGCTTACTGATCGCTTCTTCCAGCTCTTCCAGGCTGATTGGTTTTAGGATATAATCCACCGCATTTAGCTTCAGTGCTTTCAGTGCATAATCGTCATAAGCGGTTACAAAAATCACTTCGAAAGATAAAGGGGCTATGCGTTGCAAGAACTGAAATGCATTCTCGCCGGGCATTTCGATATCAATAAACAACACATCCGGCACATGCTGCGTGATCAGTTGCTCTGCTGTTGTTGTATTGAAGGCATACCCGGCAACCTCTATGGTATCTTTCCAGTAATTGCTGAGAATGCTGTTCAGGTTCCTGCAGGCATCGGGTTCATCATCCAGGAGCAGGGCCTTTATCGGCACGTGTGGTTTCATGTTGATACAGTGGCTTTTAGACCAGAAAAGTACAACATTACGGTGCCTGGTGCAAGTAAGACCCCATTACTTTTATCAATATATTATTTCTTAATCCGGGCACAACCCGAAATCGGATCTGCGGCCTCCGTCCTGCACGGTTTCAACAGTTGTAAAATCTTATCTAAATCGCTATCATTGTCCCATGAAGTATATTGCCTTTCTGGTTTCAGGGCTCTGCTTACTGGGATCAGATGTCATTCCTGTTAAGCCAACACACAGACCTATAAGATTTTGATACTTGACTCAGTACACATCAAGAAGCGGGTTGCGGATCTTCAGTTCTTTGGTGGTATCATAAGGGGTGACAATACCCTGGAATGTTTTGGTGATCGTGGGCACGGGTGTATTGGCAAAGACAGCACTGTTGCTGGTATACAGGATAATTGTACCTGTCGCGTCTTTCAATGTTTTACCGCCACCATAGTTGCCGGAAGAGGTGAGTTTTGCACCGACTATTTTCACCAGCACCGACTCCAGTTCTGCAAAGCGCTTGCTGACCTCTGCAAGGGTTACGCTCAGGGGCATTACGCTTCTATTTTTCGCCAGCACAGAAACCTGTCCTGATTTGATATTTTTCAACTCCAGTACTCCATTGTAACGGGTAAGCACGGCACCCGACAAGTG
>DATJDO010000207.1:0-16253 GCA_035497375.1 Chitinophagaceae bacterium
CGGTTGGTTTCATAGTCTTCGAAGATCATTTCGCCCAGGCCTTTCAGACCGGTGTAGAATGCCTTTCCCTGGTTGGCTTCGGTAAAGTCCTGTACAAACTGCTGCAGGAAAGGATCGCGGGCGATCATGAAGGTAGTAATCGGAATGTGCAGCTTCCGCGCCTGCTGCGCCTGTGCATAACATTGCTCTACAATATACTGGTCCAGTCCCATACTGTTCATATAATACGAGCCATCACGCTCACGGATGCAGCTGGGTTTACCATCAGTGATCATAAAGATCTGCTTGTTGGTATTGCGCTTGCGGCGCAGCAGGTCCATCGCCAGCTGCAGGCCAGCGACTGTATTGGTATGATAGGGGCCTACCTGCAGGTAAGGGAGGTCTTTGATGGGTATGGTCCAGGCATCGTTGCCGAACACCAGTATATCGAGTGTATCTTTCGGGTAGCGCGTAGTGATGAGCTCTGCCAGAGCCATCGCCACCTTTTTGGCCGGGGTAATGCGGTCTTCGCCGTACAGGATCATACTATGGCTGATGTCGATCATCAGCACGGTACTCATCTGCGCTTTAAAACGCGCATCTTCGACGACCAGGTCATTCTCGGTAAGCTGAAATTCATCTGCTCCGTTGTTCACCTGCGCATTCTTCAGGCTTTCGGTAAGGGAGATGCGGTCCAGGCCATCCCCAAACTGGTATTCGCGCAACTCACCGGTATGTTCGTCGCCACTGCCGGAATAGTTGGTCTTGTGGTTGCCGGCTCCGTTCTTCTTCAGGTTGCCGAAGATCTGCTTCAGTGCTTGCTGGCGGATCAGGCGTTCTGTTTTGGCCGTCAGCTCCATGCCGCCTTCCCCATCAGGGTCGGCAGGCTCGCGGATATAACCCTTCTTTTTCAGGTCTTCCACAAAGTCATCTATGCTGTACTCAGGAGTAGACAATTTATAGGTTTCATCCAGCTCCCGCATCCAGTCTATGGCTTCCTCTATATCGCCCGAGGTATGTGTTACCAGTTCTTTAAACAAATCGAACAGGCGCTCGAAGGGCGATTGTTCCGGCGCTTCATAGGCGCCAAATAAAAATCCTTTCCGGTGTATCTGATCCATTCAGGTGCTTTTGTTGCTGCTATGCTTTTAGCGTTACCGAAGATAGATACTTCTGAGCCTAGTATATTGTTAAGCTTATATTCTTTGACTTTCAGGGAATCAGAAAAAATGATGGTGCAAGGAACTTATTGCACGGATGCACGGACAAACGACTTTTGACAATAAAATCTTATAAGAATTTGTTATCATGAATTCATATGCTATTTTTATGGTAGCTGTCTAAACCAACAGCCAATATAAAAATGAAAAAACTATTCCTGGCCGCCTGCTTGCTGGCGGGTCTGCGTAGCAGTGCGCAAACGGTAGAAGTGCGTTGGATGAACACCACCACTTATGACATGTATGGCACTTTGACCGGCGACAACACCGTCACCACAAGCTGTTCCCGCACCTGGTCTACACTTATGTATTTTATCAATTCGGGAAGTTTTTCTTCCGTTCCGGCATCTTCTGCCAGCTGGGCTTATCCCGGCTTTCCCGTGCCCGCACCCAACAATATCAATGAAGTGAATTTCATGCAATACTCCGGGGGCAGCTTCCTGGGAGCGGTGACTTTCCCGTTGTGTGGCCGCTTCAATGGCACCTACCCGGTTACACTGAATCCCAGCATGACTACAGTATATGTAGATGTAGTCAATTACCCCACTTATATATCACTCACCATTAACCCTTAAAACCATATCAGTAATGAAAAAAATCATTAGCCTGATCGCACTGCTGTGCGTGGTTAGTTTTGCCGTAAAGGCACAGTATTTTACAACGATCCAGGTCAGGAATAATACAATGAACCCTGATATGTATGTCAGTTTCACCGGTAACGACGGTTCAACTTTTCCCTGTGTGGTCACCAATTCGACTTCACCTTACGGCCCGCTGGTACCCGGCATTACCTACTCCTATACGGTCGGTTCTGTAACCTGGTCGCCTGCTACCGCAGTAATGGGCATACACGGCCTCAACTTTGACATCATACCGGCAATGGGGCCGATGGAAGTGGGGCCGATCATTGGCCTGTGCGTCTGCTGCACACCACCCAGTCCTCATTCCTATATGTTTGTAAGCGGCAGAAGACATACCCTGCTGACCAGTTTCCCATCCCCGGGAACAGTGTTGGTGTCGATCAACTAAGCTGTATTGTTTTTGTGTGCAAAGAGCGACAGCAATGCTGTCGCTCTTTGTTGCTATATCACCCCTTCGTTTTTGAATTCAGGTTTAGCCGGAAAGACACGTGAGCCTATTGGCTCTTCCCGTTATACCCCCATACAGTTCTTTACCGGCGGGTATTTTCTTATCCTTTAGCAGAAGTGGTATACACGCGGGTGTCATGCCGCAGGTGTGTCGTTTTGCGTTCACCCTATTTTAGCGTGTACAGATCCCTACGGGATGACAAACGTGTAGTTAGATGTACTGTCCTTCCGAAAGCAGCGAAGCATCTATCCCTTTGTGTGCTCTCCATTTTAGCGTGTACAGATCCCTACGGGATGACAAACGTGTAGTTAGATGTACTGTCATTCCGAAAGCAGCGAAGCATCGGTCGTTTTGTTCACACCTCATTTTAGCGCGTAGAGATCTCTCCTAAGGCCGGGAGGACAAACATGTAATTAAGTGTGCTGTCATTTTTTCCGGCAACGGATAAAATAGAAAGGAAAATTCTCAGTGATGTCTGAAATCTCTTCCAGGCCTGCGGATCCAAACTCTTCCTCGATTGATGTTTGGTCGTAGAAAAACATAGTAACACCGCCAAATTGTTCAAAGCGGTCTTTTCCGATCGGCGTACCTGTTCCGTAGGTCGCCGCTTTTTTCGATATCGTGGTAAAGATCATCTGGCCCTTGTCCGCCAACTGGCTGTAGCAATCCCGGATCAGCTTCAGGCGCTCCTGCTCACCAAGCAGGTGGATCAGCCCATAGCAAAAGATACCGTCATAGTGCTTTTCGTCGAAAGGCATATCCGTTACCGATCCGTGATACACCTTCATATCAGGCCCATAGTGTTTTTCAGCCATAGCGATTGCCGATGCCGATATTTCAATACCGGTCACCTGCATACCCTCTTCCCGGAAGAGCTGCGCATTCCGTCCGTAGCCAAAGCCTGGCACCAATATGCTTTTTGCACCCTGCGCCAGGAAAATGTCTTTTGCTTTTAAGGCCGAGCGGGAGGGTTCAAGACCCCACATTTCCTTCTTTTCACTAAAATTCTTTTCCCAGAATTCGGGCTGCTCCTGTTCGTTTGTCATAACTGCGCTTATTAAAGCAAATTACGACAGTACAGGTATCGGATATACTACCGGTTCAAAAATTCTCCGTTTCCTACAAAGACACGCACAGCGTCCGGCAGCACTCTTTGCTGCGGAGCAACACTGCATCCGCTATTTCGTAGTTGCAGCCCCCATCTCCAGCCCCATTTTTTCATACGCAACATCGTTAGGCTCCCAGAGTTCGATCTTATTGTTTTCTATATCCAGGATGTGTACAAACTTGCCGTAGTCGTAGGTCTCCATTGTATCCAGTACCGTAACGCCCTTACTCTTCAACTCCTGTATCAGCGCCTCCAGGTTTTCCACCCTGTAGTTGATCATAAAGTCTTTAGTGGAAGGAGCAAAGTATGGTGTCTTTTCATTGAAAGGACTCCATTGTGTAAAGCCTTTCCGCGTAGTATCGGCACCCTGCCGCCATTCGAACACTGCACCATAGGCATTCGTCTGTAAACCCAGGTGCACCTTATACCATTCCCGCATTTGTTTCGGGTCCTTGCATTTAAAAAAGATACCGCCTATGCCCGTTACCTTTTTCATGGTTTTAGTTTCCGGCGTGAGCAGGGCCCTGAAGGCAAATCCGGAATAGAAACAGGCTGCCATCAGCAGCAGGATCAATATCGTCTTTTTCATTGCGTTATCTTAATGTACGCCTTTATCTTCCGGCACAGGAAGCCGCGCTGATGCAAAGATAATTTTACCCTGCTCCGGACGGCACAAAGAATGTACCATAAAAAGTGATCGCTCAGAAAAACAGTAATGGGCTTATCGCAGAGATCAGGCAACACAGAAGTAACCTATACTTAATACAGCTATAACCTTGTCAAAACATCTCCAGGATAGCTTTGCGCCATAAAAAACAGACTATGCGCAAAATTTTTACTACACTTTTTATGGCATCTGGCCTGCTGTCTTTACATACAGAAAGCAGCGCTCAGATCACCAAAGTTGCCGATTACAAAAACAACTATTCTGCCCCTATCGGCACCTTTATGGGCGTCAGCTTCCGTGAAGCAGGCTTCTCTGCCCTGGCCGTTATTCCCGGTACAGATGGCAAGGAGTTCTGGACCTGTTCAGACCGCGGTGTGAACGTAGACTGCGCCAGCGCAAATCCTGCCGGCTGCAAACCTACTTATGACAAAATGTTCTGTTTCCCTTCTTACGCACCGAAGATCCATCGCGTAAAAACCCAGGGAGACTCGGTACAAATCCTGAAAACGATCACAGTGAAACGCCCCAACGCTACGGCTACCGTAGGCTACCTGTTGCCTACAGGCTTCGGCAGCACGGCGACAGAAGAGGCTTCAACAGATACGGTACTGGATTGCGCCAACTTTGCTGCAAAACGTGCACCCAAAGATGCCTGGAGCATTGATTGTGAAGCGATAGCAGTAGACAAAAAAGGCAATTTCTGGATTGCCGAAGAGAATGGTCCTTCCGTATGGAAACTGGATGCCAACGGCGTAGCACTGAACCGCTATTCACCCTATGCCAACCTGGCCGGGGCACAAGCTGAAGATATCCTCATCGATACGGCTTTCAAATACCGTAAAAACAACCGCGGATTTGAAAACATGACCATTGCACCAAACGGCAAAGTGTATGCCATTATCCAGAGCCCCCTGCTGTATCCCACCAAAGCGGTAGGTGAAGCCACCAGGGTACACCGCATGATAGAGATTGACCCCGCTACCAATGCCACACGTATGTTTGTGTACCTGAACGATGGTGTAATCGGCACAGGAGCCAACCAGATCCGTCTGCAAGACTGGAAACTGGGTGATATGACCGCCATCAACGATACCACCTTCCTCGTATTGGAAGCTGCTGCGCGCGGCACAACCGACATCAAGCGTATGTATATGATCAATATCAACGGTGCTACAGTAGTCAACTCCGGCTTGTACGGCGGTGTTACACTGGAAGCCCTGGTAGACTCTGCAGGCCTGGCCGGTGCCGGTGTAAAAGCGGTAAAGAAAAGCCTCACGATGGACCTCCTGGCCAATGGCTGGGATGCTGCCCTGGATAAAGCGGAAGGGGTAACCATCATCAACGACAGTACCATTGCCTTCTGCAATGACAACGATTTCGGGCAGAACTGTCCTTCGGCAAACGGTATCCCCGTAGCCACCACCAACCTGAGCCACATCGTGGTATACAGCCTCAAAGGAGCCAACAAGATACCGAACTTCATAGCCCCTTCAGCACCGGTAAGCATCGGCACTGCTCCGGTAAGCGCTGCTGCCCTTACCCTGTATCCCAACCCTGCTGCAGATAAAGCTTTGCTGGCTATCAGCACCGAAAAAGCAGAGCAGGCAAACGTACATGTAATGGACCTGCAAGGCAAAATAGTCTATACGGCCGAAAACACTCAGCTACAGGCAGGCCACAATGAAGTGGAATTGTCTACTGCCGGCTGGCAGAACGGCCTCTATTTTGTACGTGTAGCTACCGACAACGGTACCGTAGCTGCAAAATTGATCGTCATGCACTAATAATTTAAAGCGCTAAAAAAACAGGGCGTACGCTGAGCGTGCACCCTGTTTTTTTTTGTAGCATCCGGTGCAAGCAAAGGGAGTATACTACTACAGCGGACTGTCCGTATGCTTAGAGGCCTTCGCTGAAACCGGTGTTTTGTGAAGGGCGCTAACGCTGATGGCCGATTATACTTAAATTTGTTGCAGGCGCCGGTACACAAGGTGCTTTCTGCCCTTGAAAAGAAAACCCATTTACGTCGAGATCGAGATGGAGACCAGCCTGGAGCGGCTCTGGCAGTATACACAGACACCAGAGCTACATTCCCGCTGGGATCTTCGCTTTACACGCATTGAATACCTGCCCAAGACACAGGCAGAAGAACCACAACACTTTCTTTACGAAACCCAGATTGGATTCGGGATCAAAGTGTCAGGCAAGGGTATGACCAGCGGAACCCATAGCAAAGAGAGCGGAGAAAGCACTTCAGCGCTCAAATTCTGGTCCGATGAAAGTATCTCACTGATCAGCACCGGATCGGGCTATTGGAAATATATTCCGCATAGTAAAGGCATTACTTTTCTGACCTGGTACGATTATGAAACCCGGCATGGCGCTGCCGGGCAAGTCCTCGACCGATGGATCTTCCGTCCCCTGATCGGTTGGGCCACCGCCTGGAGCTTTGATTCCCTCAGGCTCTGGCTGGACAAGGACATTGTGCCGCGTGTTTCCCGCAGCCTGTACCTGGTCTTTATCCTGGCCAATGCCACCATTGCGTTATCCTGGTTGTATCACGGCTGTATCCCCAAATTGCTCTATATGGAGACCGGCGAGCTTACCATGATGCAAGCATCAGGTTTGCTTCCGGGCAAAGAAGCGATGGCTGTATATGCCGTTGGCATCGGTGAACTATTATTTGGCCTGGCGTTCCTCTTCATGGGACGCAAAGCTTACCTGCACTATCTCAATATCGCCGGGCTACTCACTCTGGGCATCAGTGCCTTTTTGATCAAAGCAGAGATTTACAAAGCACCATTTAATCCTGCTACGACAAGCTTTGGCATTATAGCCCTATCCCTCATAGTGCTGGCTATACGCCCGTTTCTCCCCGATGCCGGTCGTTGCCTGCGTGAGCCTAAAAAGAAAAAACATGTCCATCTATAAGCAATACCTCGGTAAAGACTTCGACAGCCTGCATCCGATGATGCAGCAGCGTTTCGGCATTGGCAGCGACCAGCCCGTATTTATGCTGGGCACCGGGGTCATGGAGCGCATCTTCAATGCCGGCTGGCATACCCTGCCCTTCCTGTACCTGGGTACTACCCGCAATATCATGTTCCCCGAAACCGGTACCAATATCCCTTTTACCATTGAGAATTATGGGTACCGGGATGCGCTGGGACGCGAGACTGTCAGCTGGAACCGTAAGTTTCATTTTGGGAAAAAGATAAGACGCTTCGATGCCACCATGGTCTACAATGAAGCGGAACACCGCATCATCGACTACCTGGGCAATAAGCAGCACCTGGCCGTGGACATCAGCATGAACGTCAATGCCGACAGGAGCATTACCATCCAATCGGGCAACCAGCGTTTTTACGAAGGCAGGGTCGCTTTCCGCTACCCCGATATGTTTTCCGGCAATGCTGAAGTGAAGGAGTCTTATGATGAAAACCTGGACCGCTTCAACATACAGGTAACGGTCAGGAACAAGACCTTTGGAACCCTTTTTGGGTATAAAGGCTATTTTAAGGCTGAATTCAGGCCCCTAGAGCACGGCATACCCGCCGATGCACGCCCGCTCAGGGAAGAAGCCCGATACTAAAAGGCAATTGATTAACTTTGAAAGATCGTGGGTAAACCGTCGCATACACCGCAGCTAAGCCCCCTGCAAAGAGGGATCGAGATCGCCAGGCCCTGGCTGCTGCTGGCTGCTTATATATGCTGTGCCGCCCTGCAACTGTGGTGGCTGGCGATACCCCTTACCTTAGTCACCTGCCTTGCGGGCTTCGTACAAATGCACGACTCTATTCATAATGCACTGAGCAGTTCAAAACGGCTCAACAATCTGCTGCTCAGCCTGAGCGGCCTGCTCCTGCTCAAAAGCGGTCATGCTCTGAAGATCACGCATCTGCGGCATCACGGGCAATGCCTCAGCGACAATGACCCGGAGGGAGCGCCTGCGCGCTGGACCCTGAAACAGGTATTCCTCAACGGCCCTTACCATATTTTTGCTTTGCGTATGGCCTCACTGAAAATGGCGCCCCACACCCGTAGCATACAGCTGCTGGAATCGGCGGTCACCCTTCTGCTCCTGGTTGGTTTTATTGTACTCTACCGCCTTACCGGCTCAGCGGCAGGCCTGGTCTATTGGGGCGTAGCCTTTGTACTCAGTGCACTGATGCCGCTGTGGGCTTCCTATATACCCCATAAATTAGCCGCCCGCCACCCTGCCCGTATGGCCGGCGTACGCATGGCCCGCATCTGGACTCCTATCATCTCTTCGTTTGCCTTTCATCATTTGCACCATACTTTCCCCAAAGTACCTACAGCCTTGTTGCCCGAAGTAGCAAAGCTGCACCCCGAGCTTGATGACGAAGACCACGACCATCATTAAGCGCCTGCTTTTACCAATCGCACATCAGCAACATAAAAATCCCGGGCGATGAGCGCGGGCAGCCTGGCAATAAGGTGTGCTGAGTGCGATAGTGGTTTTGCAAGACAATAATATTAAGCCAGGAAGACGGTTTCGTATGGATAAAGCCTGTTATGCCGTCCCCGGCTTGCAGGATCTATACCGCTTTTACGACGGCACACTTTCCTATAACTGCTGATACGCAAAGAGCGCAACCGGAACAGGCTGCGCTCTTTGTTACAGAAAGGCTTTTGCTTATTTTATAATGCGGTACACATGGCTTCCGGCTTGCAGGAAATAGTGGCCGCTGCTCAGACCCGAAGCATCGATCGTATTATGACCCGGTGCCAGTTGCAGGACTTGTAGCGTTTGCCCTCTTGCATCCAGCAACAGGGCCTGCAGTACCTGCTCTGTCCATACCGTGAAGGATTCCTGTATGAGGGTAGGATATACTTTAATATCTACCTGGCGCAGATCATCTCCGGTCAGCGACAGGACCGGAGAATAACTGTATGTGCCGTAGTGGTCCGTCTGCAGGATGCGGTAATAGGCTTTACCCTGCAGCGGTTGCGGCTCCGTAAAGCTATAGCTGTTTTCGCCATTGCCTTTTCCAGGTAAAGTGCCTATAGGGCTGAAAGTACGGCCATCTGTACTTTTCTGCACCTGGTAGTCATGTACATCTTTTTCTTTCACCACCCAGCGGATGTACGCATGGCGAGGCTCACCAAGGCTGGCACTGTAGCTGATCCAATCCAGCGGCAATGCAGTAACGTCTGTGACCTGGCGCGTAGCACCTGATCCGCTTTCGGATACGAAAAGACTGCCCGTCGTACGCCTGACGGTAATACCCTGGGGGGAATTAAAGCTGGCAGCCGTGCCTGTACCGTCTGTGGTAGCAGCGGTACCGCTTCCTGCAAAAGTGGTGACCGCGCCGGCAGGAGTAACTTTCCGCAGCAGGTGGCCGCTGAAATCTGTCACATAGATATTATGCAGACCATCTACCACAAGGCTGCTGGGATTGTTGAACGAAGCAGCTGCACCGGTACCGTCGCTGTTGCCGGCCGAGCCGTTGCCTGCCAGTATGCTGAAAGCCCCGCCGCTCAGGCGGTAAATGACGTGGTTCAGATAGCCGGCCAGGTAAAAGTTACCCGGAGACACAAAATCCAGGTCAAGGGCACCAAATATTCCGCTGGCATAGGTACTGACCGTACCACCCGGAGCTACCCGGTACACAATGCCCGATGAGGGAGCGTAAGTATAAAAAGTATCCATCAATCCTAAAGCCACACTGCGCACCCCGCTCATGCCCGTGGCCAGGGTACTCACTACACCAGCCGGGGTTACCCTGCGCAGGCTTCCGGCTACCTCGTCGGTAAAATACAAATTGCCTGCTGTATCAGACTCCAGGTCGTATACGTACCGCATCATTGCTGCGGTGCCTGTACCATCGGCATTGCCTAGCGAACCGCTGCCCGCAAAGGCCGTCTCAACGCCGCTGGCACTGATCTTGTTGATCTGGAAGGGGGAACTGTGGGCCGTATAAATGGTATCGCCCCGGCCGGCAACTGTAGCCGTAGCATTACCGGGGTTGCTGGAATAAGAGGTAACGGCCTGTGCGCCGGCCTTACAGATGCTGAAGCAGAGCAAAGCCGCGCATGCATATTTTTTGTACATAGTGGAAAGAGCTTATCTCTTCGTAGCCTTGTGCTGACAGAAGGATAAATTTTCCGCGAATGTAATGCGCGCGGATTTGCAAAGCAACAGCCATTAATAATAAATTAAATATATTATTGATTAGTATAAATCTAATTCGATGCCGGGGGGACGATTAATATTGCTGTAAAGCGGTAACAATTTCCTTGCAGATGGCTCCCCCTTTTTCGCGCTCATCTTTCTGCAAAATAAAAACAGACACACTGCTGTTCAGCGCCGGGAAATATGCAGCATCTGTACCCCAGAAGCCACCGTGATACCAGGCTTCCAGGCCGCCGACCTGTATGTTTTTTACACCCAGGCAGTAATGGTTCAGCACTTCGGTGTGCATGGCCTGCAGGAGTTGCTTGTCTTGTACGATACGTCCTTCAAAGAGGTATTGGAAAAACCAGGCCAGATCCGCAGCTGTAGCCACTATGCCGCCACCGCCGTACAGGTCCCAGGAAGGATCAAGATCATAGGAATCCCAGGGGTATTTGGACCAGTACTGGTGAGCCAGCTCTTTGCCGTCTTCCGGAGCGGGCTCCAGTTCTGTAAACCAGGTCTGCCGGAGCTTAAGCCTATTGTATCCCAGCAATGTGCGTATGGCAGTATAAAAGGGCTTATGGGTCTGCTGCTCAATGATCTCTGTCAGCAACAGGTAGTTCACATCCGCATACTTAAAGGTGTCGCCGGGTGCTGCCAGCGGTTGGGTAATCTCCACAGTTCTTTCGATCTGCTCATCGCGGGTCCAGTGGTATTGCCGGTGGGTATTCACAAAGTCGAAATAATCGCCTTCCGTATAGTCAGAGATACCGGAGCTATGCGACAGCAGGTGCCTGATGTGTATGGCATCCAGTTCATATCCGTCGTTTTGAAGCAATATCCTTGACCGTTCGGAAATAAGCGGGCCGACCGGGTCTTCCAGTGCTACTTTACCCTGTTCACACAGTTTCAGTATCGCCGCAGCTACATAGGTCTTGGTGTTGCTGGCAATCAACACCGGCTGGTCCGCCGTCAAGGGCTGCTTTGTATTTTTGTCCGCATAACCGGTAGCATACGACCAGGACAGTTTCTTGTCCGGCGCTGCGACATGGATGACAATCCCCGTAGTATTGGGAACAGCCTTGTAGAAAGAATCCACAATCTGCTGCAGCCGTTTTTCACGCACCTGTGCGGACAGCAATTCAGTACAAAAAAGAAAACCAAGGCTAAGGAGTAATCTGCGTTTCATAAAGCAATGTACGGTTTTCGTCTTTTCCACAGTGCATTTTCCGGACACCCGGAGGACAAAATTGTCGCATTATACAAAACAACGATAATGCATACTACTGCATACTCAGGCTGCTTTTCTCATTGTTTTATCATTAAACCCGGGGGCTATATTGGTGCTGTCGGTCAACATGCTTAGTTTTGCCGCGGTGAAAAAAGTGCTGTTATATATACTCATGCTGTTGATGATCGGGGACGGGATTACCGGTTCCCAGATCGTGAAGCTGCCCAACCTGTATGAGCACTTTAGAGAACACCAGCTGCGTAATCCCGCTGTCAGCTTCTTCGATTATCTCGCGATGCACTACTGGGGTAATGATATCAACGACAACGACGATGAACAGGATATGAAATTGCCCTTCAAAAAGGTAGATTCCGTAAACCCTGCATTCCTCTACCTACCGGGGCGGCCCATTACTTTTTCCGATTCCTATACCTTCTGGCCGGTCGACGCTGACTTCCCGCTCGAACACGCCGACCCCTATTTCAATCCTGCCGGAAAGTCACTGTTCCGCCCTCCCAAAGCCTGATTTGCTGCACATCTGACGCACAATATTTTTTGTGCTGGCTACGCATCTGCCGATGCGTAGCTCCTGTTCATGCATTTCAGACTTTTTACTATGCTCCATAAAATAATCCAATACTCAGTTAAACACAAATTAGCGGTCAGCCTGCTGATGCTCGTATGGGTGGTCTACGGTATCTTCCAGCTGACACAATTGCCCATTGACGCCGTACCCGATATTACCAACAACCAGGTACAGGTCATTACAACGGCCCCTTCACTAGGGGCAGAAGATGTCGAAAGACTGATCACTTTTCCCATTGAACTGGCTGTGAGCAATGTACCGGGCATCCGGGAGAGTCGTAGCTTGTCCCGCTTCGGACTCTCGCTGATCACCATAGTCTTTGAAGACGGTACAGATATATACTGGGCCAGGCAGCAGGTGACCGAACGGCTTGCCCAGGTCGAAATGAACGAAAATGCCAACCGTCCCTCCCTGGCGCCGGTCACCACCGGCCTGGGGGAAATATACCAATATGTACTGAGGCCGGCTCAAGGCTTTGAATCCCGCTACACCCTGGCCGACCTGAGGACCATACAGGACTGGACCGTCCGCCGGCAACTGTTGGGAACACCCGGAGTCGCCGATGTTGCTACATTCGGCGGCAGCCTGAAACAGTACGAAGTAGCCGTAAATACGGCCAGGCTAAAGGCTTTAAACCTGAGCATCGCTGATATCTTCAGCGCATTGAAACGCAACAACCAGAATACAGGGGGTGCCTATATCGAAAAAGGCCCTTCGGTACTCTACATCAGGAGCATGGGCCTGACTAAAAACATGGCCGACATCAATAAAATAGTGGTCAAAGAAAACAATGGCGTACCCGTACTCATCAGCCATGTGGCGGAAGTCCGTCTGGGATCAGCTACCCGCTATGGTGCACTGACGATGGCCGGAGCAGGTGAAGTTTGTGGAGGCATTGTGATGATGCTGAAAGGGGGCAACTCTTCTGAAGTGATCCATACGGTAAAATCAAAGATCAAAACCATACAGCAAACACTGCCCGAGGGGCTGGTGATCGAACCCTTCCTGGACCGAACCAAGATGGTAGACAACGCCATCGGTACCGTTACGCACAACCTGCTGGAAGGCGCCCTTATCGTGGTATTGGTACTCGTTCTGTTCCTGGGTAACCTGCGGGCAGGCTTCATCGTGGCATCCGTCATTCCCCTGTCTATGCTTTTTGCCATTGCGATGATGAATACTTTTGGCGTGAGCGGCAACCTGATGAGCCTGGGCGCTCTGGACTTCGGCCTCATCGTGGATGGTGCTGTCATCATCGTCGAAGCGATACTGCACCATATACATTTTTCTAAAAAATACGCGCATACCAACCGACTGTCGCAGCAGGAAATGAACCAGGAGGTTACTGCTTCTGCTTCAAGGATGATGAATGCCGCAGTCTTTGGCCAGATCATCATCCTCATTGTTTACCTCCCTATACTATCGCTTAACGGTATTGAAGGAAAAATGTTCAAGCCTATGGCGCAAACCGTGGCTTTCGCTATCCTGGGCGCTTTTATCCTCTCCCTGACCTACGTACCGATGATTAGTTCCCTGGTAGTCAGCAAAAAAATCACGCACAGGCCGACACTTTCAGACAAGGTGATGGCAGGCATCGAAAACAAATACCTGCAACTGTTGCAAAAAGCCCTGCGGGTGCGCAAATTACTGGTCCTGGCCACTGTAGTACTCTTTGCCGCTGCACTCTTTCTTTTCACCCGCATGGGAGGAGAGTTTATCCCCCAGCTGGAAGAAGGTGACTTCGCAGTAGAGACAAGGCTGCTGGTCGGCGCAAACCTGTCTACTACCATCAATGGGATTAACAGGATATCCGAAGCCTTAAAGGCCCGTTACCCTGAGGTAGAGAAAGTAGTGAGCAGGATCGGCAGTGCCGAAATACCGACCGACCCTATGCCGATAGAGGGAGGCGATATGATCATTGTACTCAAAGACAAATCCCGCTGGACCAGCGCAAAAACCTTTGCCGAACTGGCCGAAAAAATGTCAGCCACGGTACAGGAAGTCATGCCCGGTGTCACCACAGGCTTCCAATACCCGGTCCAGATGCGCTTCAACGAACTGATGACCGGCGCAAAGCAGGATGTTGTCTGCAAAATATTCGGCGAAGACCTGGATAAACTGGCTGCATATGCCGAACAGCTGGGCACTATTGCAAAGGGTGTCGCCGGAACAGCCGACTGGTATATCGAATCTGTTACCGGTATGCCACAGATCGTTATCGACTACAACAGGGATGAAATAGCCAAATACGGACTGGATATCGAAAACATCAATAAGACAGTTAATGCAGCCTTCGCCGGAGCTGCTGCAGGAAAAGTATACGAAGGCGAGAAAAGCTTTGACCTGGTGGTACGGGTAGGAGCGGAAGGAAGAAGGAGTATTGAAGACGTCAGAAACCTGCAGGTGGCAACATCATCCGGCCTGCAGATCCCGCTTTACCAGCTGGCAAATATCAATGAGACAGAAGGGCCGAACCAGATACAGCGGGAGAATGCGCAGAGGCGCATCATTGTTGGCTTTAACGTACGCGGCCGCGACGTGCAATCTATCGTAGAAGAATTGCAGCGCAAAGCAGGCACGAGCTTAAAAATGGATCCCGGCTACAGCATCACTTACGGCGGTGCCTTTGAAAACCTGCAGCAAGCCAAGAAAAGGCTTACCCTTGCCGTTCCCATTGCGCTGCTGCTGATCTTCGCTTTACTGTACTTTGCTTTTGCTTCCCTTAAAGACGGAGCATTGGTCTATACCGCCATTCCGTTATCCGCTATAGGCGGCGTTTTTGCCTTGTCGGCGCGCGGCATGCCTTTCAGCATCTCCGCCGGTGTGGGCTTCATTGCACTGTTCGGTGTGGCGGTCTTAAACGGCATCGTACTGATATCGGAATTTAACCGGATAAAAAAGGAAGGCCGCATCACAGATATCACCGCACTAGTAATGGCCGGAACCCGCAATCGACTGCGCCCCGTACTGATGACCGCTGCAGTAGCATCCCTGGGCTTCCTGCCGATGGCGATGAGCAACGGCGCGGGAGCAGAAGTGCAGCGACCTTTGGCGACTGTGGTTATCGGTGGCCTGATCACCGCTACCTTTCTTACTTTGTTCGTACTACCGGCACTGTACCTGCTGTTCAACAGCAGAGGTAAAAAAGGAATGTTGCCTGGCATTACAGCCCTGCTTCTCCTGGTATGTCTGGCTAATACTGCCGATGCCCAAGATCCTGCATACAGGACGGTGAGCATTGACGAAGCACTGAGCATTGCCTGCAAAAACAATTACAGCCTGGCAGCGGCGCGCCTGCATGCACGGGCCGCAGAGCAGTTGAAGCGATCAGCTTTCGACCCTGCTAAAGCCCAGCTGACGGCCGACTATGGACATACCAACAGCGCCTACCAGGACAGCCGGATCGGCCTGACCCAGGCTGTGAGTTTCCCTACGGTATACATCAACCAGTCCCGGGTATCGAAGGCCGAAGCACAAAGTGCTCTTGAAAATGCGCGCCTGAACGAACAGGAATTGAAAGCCTCTGTGCGTACTTTGTTTTTCGATTACGTGTCCCTGACCAGGCGACAAGAGCTGCTGCTATACGCCGACAGCCTTTACCGGCTTTTTGAACTGAAGGCTGTGAAAAGATTCGAAACAGGGGCGGCAAATATACTTGAAAAGACCGCTGCCGAAACACAAAGGGCACAGATCAGCAACCAGCTGATCTTGCTGGAAAAAGACCGGTCGCTGCTGCTGAACCAATTCAATTTCCTGCTCAGGGATACACTACCCTGCCGGCCCTCGGTCATTCAGGACAAATGTGCACAGGCCAGCCTGGACACCGCTGCCGACCTGTCGGTATTGCCGGCATACCAGTTGGCCGTATTCAGCACCGAAGCGGCGCAGAGCCGTTGGAAACTGGAAAGGTCAAAAAACCTTCCGGATTTTTTCGCCGGATACAACAACCAAAGCCTGAGCGGTATACAAAGCATTAACGGCAAGGAAGTAAGCTTCAGCGCTTCAGACCGGTTTAGCTATATCAGTGGCGGCATCAGCATCCCTTTGTTTTTCGGGGCCCAGGCTGCCCGTGCACGCTCCGCAAAACTGAGCTGGCAAGGCAAGATGAACGAAGCAAACGAAGTCGCGCTGCAATTAGCAACCCATTTCAAAAATGCAGTACTGGAACTGAAGCAGTACAACCGGGTGCTGGAGTATTATGAGCAAAGCGGCCTGAACGGCGCAGGCACCATCATCA
>DATJDO010000208.1:0-1959 GCA_035497375.1 Chitinophagaceae bacterium
TTACTGGCGCGGCTTAAGGAAACTGGAATTGAAAATTATGCCTGATGCCGTATTAACAGTTTTCGGACCAGCTTTGTGGACGCCCCGTGCTCCTCACCTGGCCGGTTTTGCGAACGGATATTACCTGTTTGACCGTTCAGATTTTATCCGGGAAAAAGTACTGACTGACCTGCTGAAGCGTATCCGCTACTATGCAAGACGGGCCTTATTATTCCGTCAGCTCAGGAAAGAAGCCGGGCATTTTTGGGTGGAAACAACGGAGGCCCGGGAAGCCCTGGCCCAAACAATCAGAAAAGACAAACAATGCATCAGGGTAATCGGCAATACGTACAGCGGCTCTTTCCGGAACAAATCAGCGATGGCAACAGAGTCAAATGAACGCTTTACCTTTTTGTATCTCAGTGCTTATTATGCACACAAAAACTTCGAAATCATCCCTGAAGTAATTGCGCTGCTTGCAGACAGGGGTATCTGCTGCACCTTTATGCTAACCTTACCCACCGACATTTTTGCCACGCTCTCTGCCGGTGTGCAGCATAAAGAATATCTTTTCAATCACGGTCCGGTGAACCCTCAGGAAACCTATAACCTGTATGCCCAATGCGACGCGGTATTCATGCCTTCCCTGCTGGAGACTTTTTCTGCGAATTTTCCGGAAGCCATGATTGCCCAAAAACCTATAATCGCTTCAGGGATGGACTTTGCAAAAAACGTTTGCGGTGATGCTGCTTTGTACTTTGACCCCGAAAACGCTTCATCTATTGCCGACAAAATAAGCAGGCTGATAGCAGACGAGCGGCTGCAGCAGGTATTGGTTCAAAAGGGCAACCAACAACTGGCAATGCTGGAAACACCTGCATCGAGAGCCGCTAAAATCATACAGCTCCTGGAATCCACACCTAAGCTCAAAAACAGGTAACTCATGTGCGGTATAGCAGGAAAAATTGTCTTAAATAATGCGACAGGGGTACCGGACGAGAAAGCCGTTCTCCGGGAACTGGCGCACCGGGGGCCGGATGACCAGGGTATATTCCGGGATGAAAATGTATTCCTGGCTCATACGCGGCTGGCCATACAGGACCCGGGTACGACAGCAGCACAGCCAATGCTTTCGGAGGACAAACGTTATGTACTTATTTTCAACGGGGAAATTTACAATCACCTGGAGCTGCGGGAAAAGCTACCACCGAGACAATTCAAATCCCTTTCCGACACTGAAACCCTGCTGTACGCTTACATTCATATGGGCGCAGCTGTATTACCGTTGTTGAATGGCATCTTTGCTTTTGCAATGTATGACCGGGAATTGCAAGAACTTTTTCTCGCAAGGGATGCTTTTGGCATCAAACCTTGTTATTACTATCAAAAAGAGGGGGCGTTTTCTTTTGCGTCCGAACTGAAATGTTTGCTTACCCTGGATGCGATTGAGCGGGAATTGAATCCTGACGCTCTCTTCCAGGCATTGTTGTTGCAATGGCCCATTGCCACAGGCTTACAACAGGTAAACAAACTTGCACCGGGCCATTGTATGACCGTACGCGTGACTGAACCATGCAGTGCCCGGGTACAGAAATGGCACCGGGAACCTTTTAACGGGCAATACGAAAGCGCTACGGAAAAAGAGTGGATCGACCGCCTCGACACGGCACTCACCCATGCAGTGCAGCGCCAGTTACTGTCAGACAAACCGCTGGCCTTTTTCCTGTCCGGAGGGCTGGACTCCAGCCTGCTGTCGGCTATTGCCCGTAAACTGGAACCGGGAAAAAAGATACAGGCTTATACCATTGATGCCGGCGCTGCATTCCGGGAAGAAGGTTTTAGCGCCGACCTTAATTATGCACGGCAGGTTGCGGAGCAGCTGAACATTCAATTGACTGTGATTGGCAGCCACCCGGATTTTCTGGATCGACTGGACACTATGATCTGGCACCTGGACGAAGCCCAGGCAGATATTGCTCC
>DATJDO010000209.1:0-2908 GCA_035497375.1 Chitinophagaceae bacterium
TGGCAAAACAACCGTAACCACCTTGCTGCACCAGTTGTTTACAAAACTGGGTTATCCCTGCGGTCTGATCTCCACCGTTCAGAACCTGATCGGCACCAAAGCAGAAACCGCTACTCATACGACACCAGATCCTGTTTCCATCCAGTCCCTGCTGGCCAGGATGCGCGATGCCGGGTGCTCCCATGTTTTCATGGAAGTAAGCTCCCATGCCGTGCACCAGAACCGTATCCGCGGCATCGTCTTTAAAGGGGGGGTATTTACGAATATTACCCATGATCACCTCGATTACCACAAAACATTTGACGAATATATCCGTGTCAAAAAGCGCTTTTTCGACGAGCTTCCGTCGGGTGCGTTTGCATTGACGAACATAGATGATAAAAGAGGCGCCGTGATGTTGCAGAATACAAAAGCTGCTCAATACGCATACAGCCTTCGTATACCGGCAGATATCAAAGGCCAGGTACTGGAAAATAACCTCAGCGGACTGGTGATGGTTCTTGACGGGCATGAGGCACACTTCCGCATGATCGGCATCTTCAATGCCTATAACCTGCTGGCCGTTTATGGCGTGGCCAAATTCCTTGACCAGGATCTGATCGAAGTACTGGCAGCACTCAGCACCTTGCAGGGCGCTCCCGGCAGGTTCGAAGGCATTACCTCCCCGAAGGAGAAAATACTTGGCATTGTGGATTATGCCCATACACCGGATGCTCTGCTGAACGTGCTGTCCACGATACAGCAATTGCGCAACAACTCCGAACAGATCATTACTGTTATCGGTTGCGGCGGAGACCGCGACAAGACGAAACGTCCGCTGATGGCACAGGTGGCCGCAGACAAAAGCGACAGAACGATACTGACCTCAGACAATCCCCGCAGCGAGGAACCGGACGCGATACTGGACGACATGGAAGCGGAACTGACGTTTGCACAAAAAAGAAAAGTATTGCGCATTACCGACCGTAAAGAAGCGATCAAAACAGCCTGCTCCCTGGCGATGCCCGGGGATATCATCCTGGTAGCCGGAAAAGGGCACGAAACTTACCAGGAAGTGAAAGGCGTACGGCATCATTTCGACGACAGGGAAGTATTAACGGACGCATTTAACCTTTTAAATAAATAACCAATAGCCGATGCTTTACTACCTGTTTACTTTTTTACGCGAGCAGTTCGGGATGTTTGGAGCCGGTGTGTTCTATTACATTACCTTCCGCACGGCCATGGCGATTATCCTGTCGCTCGTGATCTCGATGCTGATGGGCAAGCGCTTTATCAAATTCCTGCAAAAGAAACAGATCGGTGAAACCGTACGGGACCTGGGCCTGGCCGGCGAAACCCAGAAGAAAGGCACCCCGACTATGGGTGGCATCATCATCCTGATGGCCATTATTATTCCTACCCTGTTGTTCGCCCGCGTCGAAAACGTGTACATACTCCTTATGCTGCTGTCTACCGTGTGGCTGGGCCTGGTGGGCTTTATAGACGACTATATCAAAGTATTCAAGAAAAACAAAGAGGGTCTTTCCGGCCGTTTCAAAATCATGGGCCAGGTGGGACTGGGTATTATCGTAGGCCTCACCTTATACTACAACCAGCACGTTACTGTAAGCCGAGAAGTGATCAGTGGGAAACCGACCCTGTACAACAGTACCGAAAAAATAGTTTCTGAGCCTTATACACGTAAAGATGAGAATGGCAGAAAACACACTTATGTACAGGTCAAAAGCGCCATCACGACCATACCCTTTTTCAAAACACACGAACTGAGCTACGCCAAGATTGCCTCTGTATTCGGCGAAAAAGCGATGGGTGTAGCGACGCCCATCATCTATGTACTCTTTGTCATCTTCATCATTACTGCGGTCAGCAACGGCGCCAACATCACAGACGGCATAGATGGATTGGCTACGGGCGTCTCCGCTATTGTAGGTGTCTGTCTCGGTGTTTTTGCCTATGTGTCCGGCAACTACATTTTTGCCAACTACCTGGGTATCATGCACATTCCGCATCTGAGCGAGTTATCCATATTTATCGGCGCCTTTGTCGGTGCCTGTGTCGGCTTCCTGTGGTACAATGCCTATCCGGCACAGGTGTTTATGGGCGACACGGGCAGCCTGGCATTGGGCGGCATCATTGCTTCACTGGCCATCATTGTGCGCAAAGAACTGCTGATTCCCATTATCTGCGGCATTTTCCTCGTAGAACTGGTATCGGTGATGACACAGGTATCCTACTTCAAATACACGAAGAAGAAATACGGCGAAGGCAGGAGGATATTCCTGATGTCTCCGCTACACCATCATTACCAGAAAGCAGGATATCATGAAAGTAAGATTGTAACACGCTTCTGGATCATTGGCATTATCCTGGCTGTATTGAGTATCGTAACCTTAAAACTGCAATAAACGTGTCGGGCAATAAAAGAAAACTGGTTGTGCTGGGTGCTGCTGAAAGCGGTATTGGCGCTGCCATGCTCGGACAGCTGAAGGGCTGGGACGTATTTGTCAGTGACGGAGGAAGGATAAAAGAGGCTTATAAAAGCAAACTGGAGCAGGCTGGCATCGGGTACGAAGAAGGACAACATACGGAAGAAAAGATACTGAGTGCAGATTGCATCATTAAAAGCCCCGGCATACCGGAAAAAGCACCGGTCGTTAAAAAAATACGGGAAGCACAGATTGAACTGTGCAGTGAGATAGAGTTCGGGTACCGCTACAAAAGCGACAGCAAGATCATAGCGATCACGGGCAGCAACGGCAAAAGCACGACGACAAAGATGATCTACCACACATTAGCTACCGCCGGGTACGATGTTAGTATGGTGGGCAACATCGGTAAAAGCTTTGCCTTGCAGATAGCCGAAGCGCCTACAGCCTGGTACGTCATCGAAGTGAGCAGTTTTCAG
>DATJDO010000210.1:0-2303 GCA_035497375.1 Chitinophagaceae bacterium
GCGGATCCGCCCGGACCGCTCCATGTCGTCGTCGCTTTGGCAACCCCACTATTGAGGAGGCTGAACGCAAGATTGCGCTGCTGGAGGCTTATGGACTCAAGGATGCAAACGGCGAAGCGTTACAGCTTTATGCCATCCTTCATGCATCGGGTATGGCGGCTTTGACGACGATGCTGCTGTCTAACCTGAAGGCAGGAGATAAAGTGATCACGCACCCATCGCTGTACGGCGGTACCCAGGAGATGCTGGAGAAAATATTACCGGGCCTGGGTGTAGAGCATCTGATCCTGGATATGAAGGATGAAGCAGCCGTAAGCCGTGCGCTGGAGGCAGATTCGTCTATCCGGATGATGTACCTGGAAACGCCGGCAAACCCTACACTGCAATGCGTGGACCTGAAATCGCTGAGCGCGCTTGCGAGAAAACAGGGACTCGTCGTCTGTGTAGACAATACGTTTAGCACTCCTTTGCTGCAACAACCATTTGCCTACGATGTGGATTTTGTCATGCACTCTACCACCAAATTTTTAAACGGTCATGGCACGGCGGTAGGGGGTGTGCTGGTGGGCAGGGATGCCGGCCGGATGAACACGGACGTCAAAAAAATGCACCGCCTTTTGGGGGGCAACAGTAATGCATTTGAAGCCTTTCTGCTGAACAACGGCATGAAGACATTACCGCTGAGGATGGAGCGCCATTGCAGCAATGCAATGCAGGTCGCGCAGTTCCTGGAACAGCAAGCCGGAGTGAGCAGGGTCAATTATCCCGGGCTTGCCTCACATCCCGATCACGGGCTTGCCGCAACACAGATGAAGTCTTTTGGCAGTGTGATCAGTATTGAGCTGGCGGGAGGCTTTGATGCAGCTGTGACCTTTATGAACAAACTTAAAGTCTGTACCAATGCCGTATCACTGGGCACCTGCGATACCCTGGTATCACACCCTGCCTCTACAACGCATTATGGCGTGAGCCGGGAGCAAAGAATTGCCTCGGGTATCAGTGACGGCCTCATCCGCATCAGCATTGGACTGGAAACGGTGTCCGATCTGATTGCCGATTTTGAACAGGCATTACAATAAACAGCTGAATTTACCGGAGCGCGATTCAGGCTCTTCTAATAGACAAATGTCCTGAAGATGTGCTTTGCTGTGTAAAATATTGCCGGCAGGATGAATCCCCGTTATTTTACCGTGCCGCTGTCAGTGACGGCCGCAATATTTGAAAAAGATTGCTTATCATTGGACCCTGTTTTGGAAAGGATGGGAGAAAACTTCCGGATACCCGGAGCGCAAAGCCATCTCTAAGGAAACACTGCGCTATATAAAAATTGTGGAAGGGAGATGTGGTATTGAGTACTGCTTTTTACTGGTGCAGGCTTGAACTTTTAAGGAAGATATGGTTATAGGAAATGGTTTGATCGCTACGGCATTTAAGGAGTTTGAAAACGATGACAGATTTGTATTTTTCTGTTCCGGCGTATCTAACTCACTGTGCCGTGAGCAAAATGAATTTGACCGCGAGACCAGGCTTGTAGAAAAAGCGCTGGACGAAAACAAGGAAAAAGAAATCATCTACTTCAGCACAACCAGTGTCGAAGATCCATCCATGAAGGATAGCTTGTATGTCGCTCATAAATTGGCGATTGAACAACTGATACAGAATACTGCCCGTCACTATTGTATTTTTCGCCTTTCTAATGTTGTCGGTAAAAGTTCGAATCAGCATACGATTCTCAACTTTTTGTTTAACAACATTAACACTGGGCGGCCATTTGAGCTTTGGAAAAATTCTTCACGTAACTTTATTGACGTTGCGGATGTTGTCATCATTGTGAAAGAATTGCTCAGAAGGGAGATGGACCATAATATGACTATTAATATTGCACATGGTACTTCTTACGGAGTTCCAACTATTGTTTCAATAATAGAGTCTTATCTCGGTAAAAAAGGCAACTATACAATAGTAGATAAAGGAGTGAGCTATGCAATTGATATAAGCTATTGGAAGGATATAATCGCTGATCAGCAGCGTGCTTCCGATAGTGATTACATCAGCAGCCTGCTCAGAAAATATTACCCTTTATGAAGTATGCGAATCAAGAGTAGCCTTGTCATTACTACTAATATACAAGCCCTGCTTTTATGTTTACGTTACTGTTTTAACCCTTGATTCTCATGAAATACAAACACGCCTGTCTAAAAAGGACTATAGAATCTGCCTTGGTTTTCCCTTTTGTCCTTTTGGGAAAATTAATCGGAACCCTGTATCCGTTAAAGCACAGGACCTCTGTTTTTTTGTTTTTC
>DATJDO010000211.1:0-3776 GCA_035497375.1 Chitinophagaceae bacterium
GGCGTACCCATCCAAAACTGAAAGAATATATTGTACCGGACTTCATGGCTTTAAGAGAAGATGACGAACAGTTGAAAGGATATGATGCCTGTTTCTTCTGCGCCGGTGTCACGAGCATTGGCAAGAAAGAACCCGAGTATACCCACCTGACTTACGATACCACCCTTCATTTTGCAAGGGTGCTGGCGCAGCAGAACCCGCAAATGACCTTTATCTATGTGAGTGGTGCCGGTACAGACAGCACAGAAAATGGAAAGGTAATGTGGGCCAGGGTAAAAGGAAAGACGGAAAATGATTTGCAAAAACTACCCTTCCGGAAAGTACACAATTTCCGACCTGCGGCAATGAAGATCACTGAAGGGCAGCAAAATGCCTTGCCGGCCTATAAATATTTCGCCTGGATGTTCCCGGTTTTAAAAGCCGTATGGCCCAATAAAGTAAGCACCCTGAAGCAGGTGGGTAACGCAATGATCAATACCCTGATCGTCGGTACCGACAAAAAGATACTGGAGGTGCAGGATATCAATGAGCTTGGAAACAGGACTCCTTAATTAAGCAGAATGTTCAGGCTACCGTAGCATCCGCCGAAAAAATTACCGATATAGTACAGTTCCTTACCCCCTGTGGTTACCCTAAGCAGGTGCGGGACAGAAAAGAGTTCACGCGTCACGACCTGCAGCCGGCCATTGTGTACAGATCCGCTCATTTTATTGAGTTGGTTCTTGCGTACTTTACCGCTTTTGTGTGCATTGATAACGATACCATCGATGCTGTTGATGGTAAAATGCTGCCCGAAATAATCCAGCTTAATTGTTCCGGGCTGATCTGGCTGCGTGAGCCGGGCTTTAAGGCTATCGGTATCTACTTCATAGAAATCGTAACGAATATCATCGCTATGGGTACCGTTGACGCTGTAAAAAGTAAAAACATAGACTCCGCCGCCACAAGCCTGGGCATTGGCTACCGGGTTTTCCAGCAGAAGCGCAAAAAAGAAAAGGAACAAAATCTTCATCATTCTGATTTGTAGAGCAACAGCTCTAAAAGACGGTTTTTTCTTGTTATTCCATAACGCGGGTAAAACATTCAGATCGCTGTATGAATGTACCCTGTTTTCAGGGAATTTAGGAACATCAAAAATGAATGCATCTAATCTCAATGCATTTCATATATTTGTATTGATAAAGATACAAAATGAACATAACAGACCTGTATAAAGGCAGCCTTGAGGCTATTGTGTTGCAACTGATCCGGCAGCATGAGGAGATGTACGGCTATGAGCTCACACAAAAGGCCAAAGAAATAAGCGGTGGCCATTTGAAAATTACCGAAGGCACGCTTTATCCTTTGTTACACAAACTGGAAGCCGAAGGCACGCTCAGCAGCGAATTAAAACCCTACGGCAACCGGATGCGCAAATATTACCGCCTGACCCCATCCGGTACACAAGAACAGGAAAAGGCCTCTTTAAGCCTGCAGGAGTACATCGGGCATTTACAGCAATTCCTTAACCCCAAACTTGCGTGATATGAACCGGGAAGTTTCTAAGGAAGAGATAGAGCAACTGCACTGGTTTTGTAAACGTCACTATGTAGTGCAGTATGATGTAAGGGTAGAACTGGTGGATCACCTGGCCAGCAGTATTGAAGCTTTATGGCAAAAGGATGCATCACTTCATTTTGAATCAGCATTGGATCATGTGTACCGCAGCTATGGTACCACAGGCTTCAGGAAATTGATGAAAGAAAAGGAGCTTGCGGTCGAACAGGCATTCCAAAAAGGCCTGGGGCGGGCATTTGCGGCTATGTTTGCATGGCCGAATATTGTCATCGCCGGAGTATTGAGCCTGATCTGTATCTTTTTCGGTAGCTTTTACGAAGAAGGGCAAACATTTGTTCCCGCATTGTTCATCCTGTTCTTCTGCACCTTCGGCGTGTTGCTGGATATAGGTGTTTCCGTATTGCTATACCGGAAAAAGAAACAGCTCAAAGAGCCTTTGTTGTCTACAAATATCTATTCAGGTTTTTTTGTCATTTTCCTGCTGGAGTATGTTCTTTGCTACAGGCTTACGAACTACCTGTTCGAACCGGGTTTACTGATACGCGAAGAGTTTTCCAGAACAGCTTTCCTTGTATATTCTGCTATTTGCATTGTGTGTACCTTGATGAGCGTAGCCCGATACAGATTCACCGCAAAAATATTTCGTCAGGCTAAAGAGGTTTATCCTATGGCGTTCCGCCAGGATTTTACTGAAGGAAGGATTCTGTAAATCCAGCCGCCATCTCTGCACAACGCTCTCCGTCTATGGCTGCACTGACGATGCCGCCCGCATAGCCTGCACCCTCTGCACAGGGGTACAAACCTTTGATCTGCGGATGCTCCAGTGTTTCTTTATCCCGGGGGATACGTACCGGACTGCTGGTGCGTGACTCTGTAGCCACCAGTACCGCTTCATTCGTATAATAGCCCTTCATTTTCTTACCGAAACTTTGCACGCCTTTGCATAAGGTGTCGGCCACAATTGCAGGCAGGCATTCCTTTAAAGCTACACTATTCAGGCCGGGGATATACGAACAACCGGGCAGGGTAGAAGAGGATTTGCCGTTGACAAAATCGACCATGCGCTGTGCCGGGGCCACGAGCTTGCCGCCTCCTGCGCTAAAGCAGTTTTGCTCCACCATCTGCTGGAAGCCCATGCCCGCCAGTTTGCCGCTAAAACCATATTGCGCAAAATCGCGCTCGTCTACAGCAACAACGGTACCTGAATTGGCATAAGGGTTATTGCGTTTGGAAGGACTCCATCCATTGACAACCAGTTCGCCGGGTGCAGTGCCCGCCGGTGCAATAATGCCACCCGGGCACATACAGAAACTAAACACACCCCGCCCGTTTTCCTGGCTCACTAGTGAATACGAAGCTGGGGGTAGGTGTTCTCCGCGATAGGTGCAGGAGTATTGTATGCTGTCGATCAGGGTCTGGGGATGCTCAATGCGTACACCCAGTGCAAAAGGTTTGGCCTCGATCAGTATCTTTTTCCTGTCCAGCAATTCAAAAATATCGCGTGCCGAATGGCCTGTGGCGAGGATAAGCTTGGTACAGGCGATGATACTGCCATCTTGTGTTTGTATGCCTTTTATCGTATCCCCATCCAGCAGGATATCGGTGAGCTTTGTTTCAAACAATACTTCGCCGCCACAGTCGATGATTTGCTCGCGCATGGCGGTGATGATCTGGGGCAACTTGTTGGTGCCGATATGCGGATGCGCTTCTACAAGGATATTGCGCTCTGCCCCGAAATGCACAAACAGGTTGAGGATCCGCTTCACATCGCCACGCTTTGTAGAACGTGTGTACAGCTTGCCGTCGCTGTAAGTACCGGCGCCGCCTTCTCCGAAACAATAATTGGATTCAGGGTTTACAATACCGTTTTTATTCATGGCTGCCAGGTCGCGGCGGCGGCTGCGCACATCCTTTCCCCGTTCGATGACAATGGGTTTGATGCCCAGGCTGATCAGGCGTAAGGCTGCAAAGAGGCCTGCTGGTCCTGCTCCCACGATAACAACAGAAGATTTGTTGTGCACGCCCTGGAGTTGGGGATCAAAAGCTTCCGGTGCCGGTGGGGCCTCGTCGATATAAACCCTTACCAGTACTTGTATTTTAACGGTCCGGCCGCGTGCGTCGATGGACTGCCGCCTGATGTTATAACCTTTGATGCGGGAGGGGTTCAGGCCGGTAGCCTTCTCAATGCTTCTGCGGATCTGCCGCTCGTCAGACACCTC
>DATJDO010000212.1:0-6632 GCA_035497375.1 Chitinophagaceae bacterium
TGTAACATGATAAGGGTATGCACATTTCCAGTAAGGCGGGGATGGATAGCCCAAAGGAGCTTTGGGATACGCGCAGGGAATCCTGGCTGTATCTGCCGGCAACTGGCTCGCGCCGCACATCAGGGCTACCGGTTTCAGCACAAAAGGAAGACATCCGCCGGTTGAGTCTGCATAAACATTCACTTCACCTTTATGAATGCGGATAATTACGGGGCTATTGGTGCTGTCATAATACCGTTTTTTGATATCGCTGGCTGTGGGATCAGGGTAGCCGGCTGGAAAGTTCAGCAAGGTATCGCGCACCCTGAAAGTATCCAGGCAGCCATTTACCGTCTTACCGATCAGGAATACCGTGTACACACTATCCTTTAAATAGGTATGTGAAGGATTGGCCAGACGCGAGGTGCTTCCATCTCCGAATATCCAGTAGAAGCTGTCTGTTGCATAGCTCTTGTTGGTAAAAGTAATAGTAGCAGGAGCAGGACAGGGATAAATCGGGCTGTAGGAAAAAATCGGGTGCGGCTTAGGATACACCGTGTATGTTTTAATCGCTGTGTCTTTACAACCGGGGCCAAAAGAGTCGATCATGGTTACAGTATAGCTATTGCCTTTCCAGAAATGGCGCTCCGCAATAATACCTGTAGCCGTTTGCCCATCACTGAAGCTCCATTTCACGTTGAGCGGCAGAGGAGTTGAAATGTTCTCAAACGCTTTCAGGTCAAAGCCCGCACAGGAGCTTGTAGGCAGCTTGAAGTTGGAGTTCATGGCTTGCGATACAATGTACTTAATACGTTCTACCGTGTCTTTACAACCATTGGCGTCAGTAACAATCAGCTTTACCGTAAATGAACCCCATGTATTATAGGCATAAATTGGGTTTGCGGCAGTGGACGTTCCTGAACCGTCGCCAAAATCCCAGGCATAGGTATACGGAGGCTTGCCTTTAGTTACATAACTGGAAAACTCCGTGGTATCCGGAACCTTGCACAGGTTTACTTTAGAGGCAATGAAGGTGACGTCCGGAGCTTCATTGACTTTGACAAGTGCTTTATCTAATTTGGTACCCACACACCCGGAACCATTCGTGACTTTCAGGGCCACATCATAGGTACCCGGAGTACAGTAACGGTAAGCGGTATTATCGGTTGTAGCAGTATTACCATCGCCGAATGACCAGATGGAACTCATCGCACCCGGAGCATTGGGTACAGAAGTATTGGTAAAAGACACTTCTCCGCAGGGGCAGACACTAAGGGGTGATGCCGTAAAGTTTACCGTAGGGCTCGGATAGACGTTCAGCGTCATGGACTTGCTGTTGGAACCGGAAGACCCCGTAACAGTAAGGGTGATGGTATAAGTACCCGGCGTAGAGTAGGTCAGGGATACATTGGGTTTTGTGTCCGTTCTGCCGTCGCCCAGGTCCCAGTAATAGCTGGAAATAGAACCGGTGCTGGTACTTTTGAAAGTCACCTCAAACGGCGTACAGCCCGAGGTCTTCGATGCCGTAAAGTTTGCCACCTGTGCCAGGCCGGGTAAAGCCAGTAACAGGAAGAAAAGCAGAACATAGGCGCCCTTAGTAGTAAAAATTTTCATAGGCATTATTTTGTGAATATTATTCACCGATAACAATAGGATTTGAAAAGCAAGTTAACAAAAAAACAAGGAATAAACAATCCCTTAACATATAGACAAACTTCATTTGTTACATTTTTTCATTTATTCCGTTCATAATAATTTGATAATCAAAGCGGTAAATTCTAATCATTTCAAGGTAATTTTTATTACATAGTGCTTTACTTTTGCTGCTCATAATATAAATACATGAACCATACTTTCGATACCACCCTGGAATATGCCCGTACTCAGGACCTGCTTGACGTTCTTCACCCGTTCCGGGAACGCTTCCTGTTTCCGCAGCATAATGAAAGGAATACGGTTTATTTCTGCGGTAATTCGCTGGGCCTGCAATCCAGTGCTGTTCAGTACCTGATGGATGCAGAGCTTGCCGATTGGGCCAAATATGGTGTTGAAGGGCATTTTGAAGCGCGCAGCCCCTGGTTTTCTTATCACCAGCAATTTTCGGACAACCTTGCACTGATCGTCGGGGCAAAGAAAGAAGAAGTAGTGGCGATGAATACCTTAACGGTAAACCTGCATTTATTGCTGCTTTCCTTTTACCGGCCTGGCAACGGCAGGTATAAAATCCTGATGGAAGCCGGCGCGTTCCCCAGCGATCAATATGCCATTGAGTCACAGGTACGCATGTATGGATATGACCCGGAAGATGCAATCATAGAAGTCAAACCCCGTGAGGGAGCACATATCATTGAAGAGGAAGATATCCTGACGGCTATACGCGAGGCCGGCGACAGTCTGGCTGTAGTATTGTTTGGGGGTGTCAACTATTATACCGGTCAGCTGTTTGATATGGCAGCGATGACTCAAGCGGCACATGCGGCAGGTGCTTATTGCGGCTTCGACCTGGCGCATGCGGCAGGCAATGTGCCGTTGCAGCTCCACGAATGGCAAGTGGATTTTGCCTGCTGGTGTTCGTACAAGTACCTGAATTCCGGTCCTGGTGGTGTAGGTGGTGCTTTTGTGCACGAGACCCATGGCAACAATCCTGATTTTTTCAGGCTGGCCGGCTGGTGGGGCAATGAAGAGCAAACACGCTTTAAAATGAAAAAAGGCTTTGTACCGCAAAAAGGTGCTGGAAGCTGGCAGATGAGCAATGCCCCCGTATTTAATATGGTAGCACACAGGGCTTCACTGGACTTGTTTCAGAAGGCAACAATGCCTGCCTTGCGGGAAAAAAGCATCCGCATGACCGCTTACCTCGAGTACCTCTTGCAGCAGCTTACTCATTTATCTTTCACCATTATCACCCCTAAAGATCCAAACAAACGCGGCGCGCAGCTTTCAATGCTGTTTGATGAAAGAGGCAAAGAGGTGTTTCATGCGTTAACCGAAAATGGCGTCATTGCAGACTGGAGGGAGCCCAATGTGATCAGGATTGCTCCTGTACCGATGTACAACAATTTTGAAGACTGCCACCGATTCTACGAGATACTGGCAGCGCTATAATACCGGCTAATGGCTGCCGAACCTGCTCCTGGTTTTCTTTAGTGCAGCAAAACAAGACACTACAAACACAATAAAACAGAAAAGGATCGCAGTATTGCGATCCTTTTTTATATCAGTCCAGTAGTCCGGAAACTACTCTTCTGTTTTTTTCTTTTTTGCTGTCTTCTTTACAGGAGCCTCAGCACCGTCTTCGGTAGCAGCTTTTTTTGCTTTCGCTTTCTTAGCTGGCTTTTCTTCTGCAGCCGGAGCTTCCGCTTCTTCTGTTTTCTTTACTTTGGCTTTTTTTGCAGGTGCTGGCTCTTCACTTACCTGCTCCGCAACCGCTTCCACGTCAGCGCCTTCCGCTGCATCATAAGACTCAAATTTCAGTAAATCGTTGGCTTTCAGCAGCTCATACCATTTCACAATCTTCTTCATGTCACTGACATAAACACGCTCTTCATCCAGGCCAGGATACACTTTCTTAAAGTAGTTCTTGATAGCCGTATTATCAGCTTTCTTTACATCTACCAGTGGTGTTTCCGCTTCGTTATCTTTGATTGCCTGCAGCACTTTGTGCAAACGGACATTATCGTCTGTAGTATAGATTTCAATACTTTCTATAGGCGTCACGTTATGTACGCGGGCAGGGATAAACTTGGTTGTCTTATCGGTTAAGTTCCGCACGATGGCTCCGTCACTTTTGGTTGTGAGCAACTGAAACAAACCACCGATGCCCGTTACGGCAACTATTTCTCTGTATTCCATAAATGTATTTTATTATAAGGGCTGCAAATGTAAATTTTTTATGCTAAAGGGGTTCACTTTTCACTAAAAAAGGGTAAATTTTAGCGTATCAGGGTAACATCACCCTTAAACATGACTTCCTTGTCCTTGTTATTTCCACAGATCAGCCTGATGTAGTAATAATAAACGCCTAACACTTCCGCTTGCCCCTGGAAGCGGCCATCCCAGCCTTCATTGATATTGGTCGTGGCAAAAACCTGTTGACCATACCGGTTGTAAATAATAAACTCTTTCAGAACGATATCTCCTTTATACAAAATGCGGAATATGTCGTTGACCCCATCATCATTGGGGGTAAATGCATTCGGGATGGAAGGTGTACAGCAGTTATTGTAGGTGATTTCTGTATTTGATGAGTCCCTGCAATCATTTGCATCCTGCACCAATATGGAGTAAGGGCCGTTGATAAGTCCGCTAATAAATGAATCTGCCCGGTTTTCGAACGACCAAAGGTAGCGGTAAGGGCTCGTACCGCCCGATACCGCTGCAGTAATACGACCACTGTTATCCATGCCCGTGCAGTCATTGTTCACTACAGACAAATCGATCTTCAGTGCTTCAGGCTGCCCGACATTTACGGCAAAATCTTTGGAGCAATTCATCCCATCAATGGCCTTTACAATATATGTACCTGCTTTCAGCTTGTCAAAACCGGCATGCATCAGGGTATCACTACCTGTATCGCTGCTGACAAACCGTATAGGGGGCGTGCCGCCTGACACAAACAATCGAAAAGAAGCGTCAGCTTTCCCAACACAGGTTGGCATCTGTAAGCGTGTACTGTCCAGTATTATTTTGGGATACCCTTTTAAGACAAGCAAGGTATCTATGGAGCAATTGTTCTGATCTCTTACAGTCAAAGTATAGGTTCCGCTTTTCAGCTTCGTAAAGTATTCTTCATGCTTAAAAGCATCTGCGCTGATAGCGTATTGGTAAGGTCGGGTACCCCCCATTACGGTGGCGGAGATAAATCCGTCGGCATAATCTTCGCAGGTCGGATGCAGTACTTTTAGTGCGGTGAAACTCAGTGCCTGCGGCTGGCTCAGCAACACAGTTGAATCTTTTTTGCAGCCATTGTTGTCACTGACGGATACAATATAGGTTCCGGACATCAGTCCGCTGAACACAGAGTCTGCCACCGTCGGTCCTCCGTTGATGGTGTAGCGGTAAGCCCGTGTGCCTCCGGTACTGATCAGCTTGATGCTACCATCTGATCCGCCATAGCACAGGGGTGCCTGTGCCTCGACAGAAAGGTTAAGCGGCGCTGGTTCCACCAACTCTACAGTTGTATCTTTTGTGCAGCCCTGAGTATCTTTTACACTCAGGTTATAGGTTCCCGGTCCTAATTTTGAAAACAGGTTTGAAGTTCCGAAAGTCGTACCGTCAATGGAATAGCGGTAAGAAGGGTTGCCTCCCGATGCGACAATCTCCAGGCTACCATCATCTTTACCGGCACAATGCGGTGCTGTGCTTTTTACAGCTATGCTTATAGGATCGGGCTGCAGCACTGTAGCGTAGCCGGTGTCTATGCAGCCCTGGGCGTCTTTGGTGCGTATCATATAGGTGCCCGCTGAGATGGCTTTAAAGGTCGGAGAGGATCGAAAGCCTCCTGTAGCGATAGCAAAGGTATAGGGCGATTTTCCGTTCAGGGGAGTAACGGTGATGCTGCCATTCACCCACCCGTAACAGGAAACATCTGTCGTTGTCAGATCAGCCTGCAATTCAATGGAATCTTTAATGACCGCATTGTAAGATCGTGTACAGCTGTTGCTGTCCTTTACGGTGATGATATACGAGCCGCTGGAAAGGGCCGGAAACAGGGCACTGCTGCCGAAAGTTCCTCCGTTAAGCGCATATTGATAGGGATTGGTTCCGCCATGCGCCGCTACGGTGATGGTGCCGTCCGCCACTCCATTGCAGGCTGCTTTTTTCAGGCTCAACACCGCGGCAACAGAGTCCGGCTCAGATAAAGTAATAATAGTGTCCAGTGCGCAGCGGTTTGTATCCTGCACCCTGACAGTATGCACACCAGCCCCCAAAGCTGATAATACACCACTTTTCCCGAAAGGCCCGCCGTCGACACTGTAGAAGTAGGGAACAGTTCCACCTCCGGCCATTACCGTGATCACGCCAGACATGCCGCTCTTACACAATGGCGAACGCATTGCAAAACTTTGGATTTTTAGTGCCTCCGGCTCAGTGATCGTAAAAGAGGTATCAACCGTACACAGCATAGTGTCGCGGATGACGATGGTATGCACACCAGCGGTAAGACCTGAGAAATTTGCGGTAGCGGAAAAACTCCCGCCATCAATTCTATATTGAAATGGTGCCGTGCCGCCAGAGGCAGCCACCAATGCCTTGCCGTCAGCCGTACCTTTACATAGCGCAGGAGTAAGGATAAGTGATGACACCGCCAGCTTCGCCGGTTCTGTGATCGTAAACAAGATGTCCTTAGTACACAAAGAGGCATCCCGGATGGTAACGGTATGCGTGCCGGAAGATAAAGAACCGAATGTACCGGAAGCGCTGTATGTTCCTCCGTTTATACGGTAGGTGTACGGTGCCAGGCCTCCTTTACCACTTACGGAAAGGGACCCCGTAGCAGTTCCTTTACAACCCGGTCTGATGATGGTGTAGGTTGATACATCTACCGCATCCGGCTCTTTTATTGTAAAAACAGTATCCCACACACACATGCTCGTATCCCGGATACTGATGTTGTGCGGGCCGCCGGACAATCCGGTAAAGGAGGTAGAGCT
>DATJDO010000213.1:0-4595 GCA_035497375.1 Chitinophagaceae bacterium
GGCCGGAATTTTTACAGATCGGCAAGCTGCGCGAAGATTGGCCGGACGTACCGGTAGTTGCCCTGACCGCCACCGCCACACAGGCAGTGTTGCAGGATATCCGTTCGGGCCTGGGTATAGAGACGGCAACTGTATTTCAAAAGAGTTTTGCCCGCCCCAATATTTTTTACCGGATCACCTATTCCGAAAACAAGCACCAGGCTATTGTCCGCTACTGTCTGCAACACGGGCATTGCACCGTCATCTACTGCCGCAGCCGCAGGAAAACGGAAGAACTGGCCAAACTGTTGCTGCAAAATGGTGTCAGCGCAGGCGCCTACCATGCAGGCATGGACAGGGCACAGCGCATGCAAGTACAGGAATCCTGGATGCAGGACGAGCTGAGTGTCATCGTCGCCACCACCGCATTTGGCATGGGTATAGACAAAGCCAATGTACGTGCAGTGATCCATTTCGATGCGCCGGAGCACCCGGAAGCTTATTACCAGGAGACCGGCAGGGCCGGCCGCGACGGGCAGGCTTCACTGGCCCTCACTTTATACAACAGTACGGATATAGAACGCCTGCACGGCAGCACCGAAGCCTATTTCCCTCCCATACCCTACCTGCGCAAGGTGTACCAGTGCGTCTGCGATTTCCTGCAAGTACCCACGGGCACCGAACCTGACCGGCCGTACGATTTTGATCTGCAACAGTTCCTGCTCAACTTTAAGCTGGAAGCCATACCGGCCACCCATGCCCTGCGCCTGCTGGCACAAGAAGGCCTGTGGACACTGGGCGAATCCCTGTTTCGCGCACCGACCGTACAATTCATGGCCAGCAGGGATATGCTGGACGAGATCAGTAAACGCTACCCTGCCATTGCCCTGGTCTCTACCGGCCTGCTGCGCCTGTTCAGCGGTATTTTTCACTACCCGGTACCGATCAACCTGTTTACCCTGGCCCGGCACCTGAACATGAAAAAGGAAGATGTACAGACGGCCTTGCACCAGCTCAACCTGATGGGTATAATCGACTACCAGGCCGCCAGGGAAGGACCTCAATTGTATTTTCATCATTACCGCGTAGCAGCAGCCAACCTGCAGCTCGACCAGCAACGCATCAGCAACCTGCGGGAACGGCACAGGGAACGTACCGATGCTATGATCCGCTTTTTACAAAACGACAGGGAATGCTACACCCGGATATTGCTGGCGTATTTTGACGAAGAGGCTCCGGCATCCTGCGGGCATTGCAGCTACTGTGCCGGTACCGTAAAAAAGGCAGTGAACCCGCAGCAACTGACCCAGGAGATCCTGCAGCACGTTCAGACCGGAACCGCCAGTACACTGGCTACCCTATTGCAACAAACACTCGCTCCGGCAGAAGTGGTCACACAACTGGTACGCCAACTGATCGACAAGGGCCGATTGCAGCTCGACGAAGACGGCAATCTACAGGCAAAACCCTGAGCTCTGTTTGAAAACCCTTATTTTTGCATCACTTTATCCCAAAAAATCTACATGTTACAGATTAAAGTCAACAACGGTTCAGCTTTCGACGTCGAAAAAGACGGTGCACAATGGCTCATCAACGGGCAACTGGCCGATGCCGATATACAATGGCAGCCCAACGGGCAGGTCAGTGTGCTGCTGGACAACAAAAGTTATACCGGCCAGGTAGAGAGGATAGATAAAGAAAACAAGGAACTGGTGCTGCGTATCGAAGGTCAGCGTTATACACTGGCTATACGCGAAGACATAGACCTGCTGCTGGACAAAATGGGCATTAACCTTGCCGCAATGCAAAAAGCAGCGCCGCTGAAAGCTCCGATGCCCGGCCTGGTACTGAAAGTCCTGGTGACCCCGGGACAGGTGGTGCACAAAGGAGACGGCCTGTTGATCCTGGAAGCGATGAAGATGGAAAATGTCCTCAAAGCTACCGGCACTGCAACGATCAAAGCCATCAAAGCAGAAGAAAAAAGCGCTGTTGAAAAAGGTACTGTATTAATCGAAATGGAATAAAGGCGGATGAACGGTAAAAGAAATCATTTTGTATGGCTGTTGCTGCTGGCATTCAACCTGTTCGGGCAGCCTGTGCAAGCCCAGGGCTTTTCTTACATTTATATACAGGGCGATAAAAAGACCCCGATCTACACCCGCGTAGAAGGGGTGATGATGCCCCGCTATGGTAAAAATTACGCTTTACTGTCCCGGCTGGCACCCGGCCCGTTGGCAGTAGAAGTATTGTTTCAGCAAAATGAATTCCCCCCGCTGACCTTCAACATCATGGTACCCGAAAGCGGGAAAAGGGCGTTTGTACTGAATCGAAAAGACGGTGCATTCTCTTTGTATGATGTAGAGCAGAACTTCTATCTCAAAGCAGGAAATGATATTTCCGACGATCACCTGCCCACGGTGCTGAACAATACGAAAATATCAGATAACAAGCCGGTAGCGGTGATGCCCGATACCGAAACACCGCAAACGCCTGAACCGGTGGTAACGACACCGCGGAAAGACGTAGTAGCGCCGGAAGATATTCCTGAAACGCCCATTGTTACCCAGCCCATACAGGCAGCGACCGATATCCCGGTAGTCAAGGACACTCCTGTACCCGCAGAACCCGGCAAACCAAAATTCATTGAAGACATTACCTTCAACAACGACCCTGGAACGGCGATTACGGCAACAGGCAATGGCAGCAGCACCAGCGAAACGACAGCCGTGATCAACAGCGACTGTAAAGGATCAATGCCCGTACCTGCTTTTCTGAAGCTAAAAAACAGCATCAGTAGCAAAAAGGGGGAAGATGAGCGCCTGGGCATCCTGAAAACCGCTATCCGGCAAAATTGTTTCAGCACCGAACAGGCTGAACTGCTGGTCGGCAACCTGGAAACGGACCTGGCCCGGCTTTCAGCCCTGAAAGACCTATACCCCAAAATCACCAACCAATCCGACTTTGTGAAACTGGAGTCCCTGCTCAGTGAAGAGGACTCTAAGAGCTATTTCAGAAGCTTTACAGGCAATCCATAATATAAAGACGTGTACGATTTTGAAAACCGTACACGTCTACCCATAAAAGCCGCTATCAGCCTTTCCTGATAGCGGCTTTCTTTTTAGCTGATCACCATCCAGAGACCGGCAAAAGTATAATTAGGGCCCATAGGGTCTCCTGTATTCACCGGCGCCCAGGCATTGTTCAGACTGCCATCGCCCGGATCATAAAAAAGACCATTGCTGCCTTGTGCCACCCAATGGAGACCTCCTCCATGCACCTGCACACACACAATATGGGTGTGCGCAGCAGCAGGAGCTGCATAGGCTCCGGCAGCGGTATTGACCTGCCCTGCACCAACCACTCCTGTACATCTTGGTGTTTCCCCGGGATACAGGAAGTTCAGCTGGGCATATCCTACCGGCTGGGCATTGATCTGCGGGGCAGGGCGGCCCAAATCCATAGCTACCTTCGCCATGGCCGCCGGTGAATTATACACATTACCTGCGGTGAGCAACTCTGGTACTACCGCAGCAGGAGGATTCGGAATGGCATCATTCAGAATGCCTGTTACAACATAAGCAGCCGCACTCAATTGATGGTACCCGTCCGCCAGCAACGTTGCCGACGCGTTATTGACAGGCTGAGGGCCGGCATTGGCATAAGTCAGCGGCACCGCCATAGGAAATACATTAAAAGCACCCACCGCACCGATGACAGCATAAGCACCACAGGCATTGGGATTGATTTGTGTCATTGCAGCCGGGTTCACCCCCGGTATACCGGCGAGGTTGGCTAAAGAAATATCTGGCATAACGTATTGATTTATTGTTTTGATGGCCTACTCTGTGCAGTTTTCGGCTTCCCTGTTTTTCACTGATGAAGTGCTCCTGCTATTCGCAGGCATTAAGCCCATTTGATGGTGTACAGCTCAGCTATATTCTTAGGCCGGGTTTCTTTGCCGTTCAGCTCGTCTTTGGTATCGGAAGTGGCAGAACCGTCTATCGTCATGGCCTGGCCTGCATTACCGGTGAGGATGGGCCTGTTGATCGAGAAGCCAAGCCCATGATGATGTTTTAGAAATACATCCTGCTCAAATGTGCTTACATGGTCCCCTGTAATACTTCCCGTTCCGGGAGCGGTTCTGTCCTTTGCATCGGGGTCTGCACCTGCCTTATTGTCCCAGGACCTGCTGAAATACCCGCGCATATCAATAAGCATCGAATTGCCGTTTTTTCCAACCCCAAAACGTTTATTGAGTACAGCGTTCAGACGACTGAAATCCTTGCCCAATTCTATCGCTGCAGCACACAGGGAGAGTTCTTCTGCAGGAGGGGTCTCTGTAGCAATGTACTGTTTCCGTTCTCCGATAACACCCTGTACAATGCAAGGAAGACCAGGCAGGGCTACCTCACCGACGTTTGCATACACTTTGGTAATGCCGATCGTAAGAAGGGGTACCGCGGTCTGAATCTTTATCTGCACAAAGGCTGCAGCAGTATTGACTTTCAATTGCAGCACTATATCAAAGTTTCCTACCCCGTTTTTGATCACCGTATTACTATCGATACCATCCGAAAGCGTTAAGGCTACATCCCCGGCAATACTCAGACTTAAAG
>DATJDO010000214.1:0-15278 GCA_035497375.1 Chitinophagaceae bacterium
CAAAGGTAAACGGAATTACCAAATTGTTATAATACTTTGCCCGCTGAACGCCCACATTACAGCAACTTATATGGGCTGATCATTTTACCTTTGCAGGATGAACGGAACGTTATGTTCCCGATAAACGGGAGGTATCGTGCATGCCCGTTCAGCAAGAGCAGGAATTCCTGCCAAAATGAAAAGTAAAAAATATACGAATGAAAACCTTAAGAGAACATACCCTGGCGGAACTGGAAGAGTTGATGCTCAGCTGGAACGAGCCAAAATTCCGGGCGAAGCAGGTGTATGAGTGGATATGGGATAAGTACACCAACGACATTGATGCGATGAGCAACTTGTCCAAATCATTGCGCGAAAAGCTGGCCGCACATTTTGCACTGAATACCGTCGGCATAGATGAAGTGCAGGTCAGCAGCGATGGTACCATCAAAAGCCGGTTTAAACTACACGATAAAAACTTTATTGAAGGCGTACTGATTCCTACGGAAAAGCGTGCTACCGCCTGTGTATCCAGCCAGGTAGGTTGTTCTTTGACCTGCAAATTCTGCGCTACCGGATATATGAAGCGCATCCGCAACCTGGAAGCACAGGAAATAGTGGATGAGGTAATGCTCATCAATGAACAGGCGCAGAAATCCCTGGGTAAAAACCTGACCAATATCGTGTTTATGGGTATGGGCGAGCCATTGCTCAACTATAAGAATGTGATGAAAGCCATTGAGCAGATCACCAGCCCCGAAGGAATGGGCATGAGTCCCCGGCGGATTACGCTCTCTACTGCCGGTGTGGCCAAAATGATCAGGCAACTCGGCGACGATCAGACCAAAGTAAAACTGGCACTGAGCCTGCATGCCGCCAGCGATGCCAAGCGCAACGAGATCATGCCGATCAACGAGACCAACAACCTGGCCGCCATTATCGAAGCCCTGAACTATTTTTATAAATGCACCAAGACCCATGTCACCTTTGAGTACATCCTGTTCAAAGGCTTCAATGACAGCAGGAAAGACGCTGATGACCTGATCCGCATCTACAGGCAGGTGCCCTGCGATCTGATCAACGTAATCGAATACAACCCGATAGATAACGCCCTTTTTGAAAAACCGGACGAACAGGCAACCGATGCCTTCATGGCTTACCTGACGGCCAACAAAGTAAATGTACGTTTACGCCACAGCCGTGGAAAAGATATTGATGCGGCCTGCGGCCAGCTGGCCAACGTGAATCTGCGCAAACTGGATGATCAGCTCAGTGCTGCCGCAAAGCAGCCTTCAGCTTAGTAGGAAGGGCGGATATCGAGCACTTTGATCTGTAGTTTCGTACTGCCGTTAAATTCGTTTTCGTCCAGCGTATAGACAATGTCAAAAGGCCCGGGGTGTGTGTACGGAAATTTATCCGCCATCTTAAAGCCGATGCCGTCTATCACAATACCACGCCTGTTAGTGATCACAAACTTGATGTGCTGTTCTTTCACAATGCGTGAGTTGCCCTGGTAATCATATACATTCCGTGTACAAAATACAGGACGCATATTATTGGGGCCGAAAGGTTCGAATTGACGTATGATATTGTAGAATGCGGGTTTAATATCTTCCAGCTCTATTTCTGCATCAATCTCTATCTCCGGTACCAGGAGGCGCGGATCGATGGTGCCCGAGACCACTTCTTCAAATTTGCGGACAAAAGGCAGGTAGTTTTCCGGCTTCATGGTAATGCCTGCGGCATAGAAATGGCCTCCGTAGTTCTCCAGCAATTCGCGGCATTCATAGATCGCTTCATATACATTAAACCCAATGACGGAGCGCGCTGAACCGGACACTTTGCCATTGCTCATCGCGAGTACAATGGTCGGTTTATAGCAGTAGTCGATCAGCCTGCTGGCTACAATGCCTACCACACCTTTATGCCAGTGCTCTTTGTACAACACTGTCGATTTTTTGCTGCCCAGCATCGTGTCGTTTTCCAGCAGGCTCAGGGCTTCCTCGGTAATGTTTTTATCAACTTCCTTACGGTCTGTATTGTCTGTCATCAGCACAGCAGCCAGTTCCTTTATCTTTTCCGGATCTTTTTCAATAAAGAGGTCAACTGCTTTGCGGGCATCGTCCATACGGCCGGCTGCATTGATCTTAGGACCGATGGCGAATACCAGGTCTGTCAAAGTAATGTCTCTGACCAGCCCGGAAATGTTTTTCAGGGTCTCGATCGAAAGGCAGGGGTTTTCATTTGCTTTTTTAATGCCGAAATAGGCCAGTACACGGTTTTCACCATCCACAGGCACAATATCCGCAGCAATACTGGTGGCGACCAGGTCCAGGAATCGGGTGGTGCGCTCCGCCGGTAACTGCCATTTTCCGGCCAGCGCGCAAATGAGTTTATAACCGATACCGCAACCACTGAGCTCCTTGAACGGATAAGGGCAGTCGGGCTGTTTGGGATTCAGGATAGCAAAGGCCGGGGGGAGTACCTGGTCGGGGGTATGGTGGTCGCAGATGATCACATCAATACCATGGCTTTTTGCATAAGCGATCAGCTCTACGGATTTGATACCGCAGTCCAGGGTGATCATCAGGGTGTATCCATTGGCAATGGCAAAGTCAACACCGGCTTTAGAGATGCCGTAGCCTTCCCGGTAACGGTGCGGTATATAAAAGGACAACACACCTGTGTAATGATCCCGTAAAAAGGAATACATAACAGCTACTGCCGTAGTGCCGTCTACATCATAGTCCCCGTAAACGAGTATCCGTTCATTCCATTCCACTGCTTCACAGATACGGTCTGCAGCCTGCGCCATACCTTTCATCAGGAAAGGATCGTGCAGGTCATTCATATCCGGCCGGAAAAACTGTTTTGCAGCCGCATAAGTGTCAATGCCCCGCAGGCTCAGTAAGCGGCACAGCACGGGGTGGATGTTGAGCGCCTGGTGCAGATGCGCTGCCACCTCTTTCGGTGCAGGCTTTAGCGTCCAGCGCTTATTTAGTTGTTGTAGTGCCAAAATCCAGTTGTTGTACCGACTGATGATAGGTATTGACCCAGCTTCCCAGTTGCGTTCTGAAATCTTCCTTAGTCATCAGCTCCTCAAAGTTGCCGGCATTCATGACCTGTTCCAGCAAGGTGTCCTGTGCGGCAATACACTTCATCACCGTATCATAAGGTGTATGACTGAAGGAAACCATTTCGTACACGGAAATAAACTCCTTCGGAAATAATTTACCCAGTTCTTTTTCTATCTTTTTCCGTTCCAGGAAGGCCGGATCGGCGACCTTGTCCCTCATCTCAATAAAGTTCAGCAGGGCAAGCTCGCCCACTGCGTCGCCGTTGGGTTTACGCAGGCGCTCGTATTCCGTCAATATAGCAGACCAATCTTCGCCGTATTGGTCCAGTAAGCCGCTCAGTACGGTACAGTCTTCAAAGCCGGCATTCATGCCTTGTCCGTAAAACGGAACGATGGCATGTGCCGCATCTCCGATCAGCGCACTCTTGTCTGAAAAATGCCAGGGTGACACACGCGTAGTGATCAATGATGAGGTCGGGTTGTTCATAAAATCCTGAAGCAGTCCGGGCATCAGCGACACTGCATCCGGGAAGGTTTTATTGAAGAAGGTCAGGATTTCCTCTTCTGTCTGCAGTGCGGCAAAGGATGCAGCACCTTCAAAGGGGAAGAACAAAGTACAGGTAAAGCTGCCGTCTATATTCGGTAGCGCGATCAGCATATAATTGTGACGCGGCCAGATATGCAGCGCTTCTTTTTCGATCAGGAAACCTCCGCTTGCGGACGCCGGGATGTGTAACTCTTTATAGCCATGCTCCAGGTAATGCTGAGCCGCATTTACCCGGTCATGCAGTACATAGCTGCTGCGCAAAGCGGAGAAGGCACCATCGGCCCCAAACAGCAGGTCCGCATGTTCTTTTTTCTGCACACCCAGCACATCAAAAGTCAGCTCATTGGTGGCCAGGTTCACCCCTGTACAGCGGTGATCGAAGAAGATCTCTACACCGGCCTCTTCTGCCACTGTCATTAATTTCTTATTCAGTTCACCCCGGCTGACAGAGTAAATAGCTTCATTGTTTTTACCGTATTGCTGGTAAGCCGAGCTGCCGTCGGGCATATGCAGGCTACGGCCGTACATAGGGATAGCGATGGGTTCAATATCAGCTTTGATACCGGCCATTTCCAGTGCATTCCAGCCACGTACACTTACTGCCAGGTTGATCGATCTGCCGGCCGCAATCTTTTCTTTCCGCATATCGGGGCGGCGCTCATATATTTTCACCTCATAGCCCCGTTTCCGCAGGATCACTGCAAGCAGCGAGCCTACTAAGCCTGCACCTAAAATGCTGATTGATCTTGGCATAGTTGATTGTCCGTTTTAGCCTACAAATGTAAAAGACAATTTGGTAATTAGCTATTTATGAAGTAAAACCCGCTGTCATGCAGCGTTTGAACACGATTACCCCAACATTTATCGGCGAAGTTTCGGTGAATATTTAGTACTATGTATTGCATAGTACTAAATATTGTTGTAGGTTTGCAATAAGAACGGATAGAAAATGAATATTGACAACACGCAAAGCCAGATGAGGAAAGGAATCCTGGAGTTCTGCATCCTTTCTATCATTAAGAGAAACGAGTCGTATCCCTCAGAGATCGTAGAACAGATGAAGGCAGCAAACCTTCAGGTGCTTGAAGGTACCCTGTACCCCCTGCTGACACGGCTCAAGAATGCAGAGATGCTGACTTACCGATGGGTAGAGAGCAATGCAGGCCCGCCCAGGAAGTATTTTTCCCTAACGGATAAAGGAACTGTTTTTTATGAAGAGCTGCGGGCTACGTGGGAAGAGCTGGCCGCTGCTGTTACCCAAGTCACCACCCCCCATCCTTAACCTTATAATTTTAAACAACTGATCGTATGAACAAGGTCATCAACATCAATTTTCACGGAAGCATTATCCCGATCGAAGAGTCGGCATGGGAGCTGCTGCGTCGCTACATCGACAGCCTGCGGGCCTACTTTGCACAGGAGCAGGGACGCGATGAGATCATCAACGATATAGAGATACGGATTGCGGAGCTTTTCCTGGAAAGGCTGAAAAAGGGAGCTGTCTGCATCACAGATCATGATGTGCAGGACGTGACGGCGGGAATCGGCCACCCGGAAGACCTGGAAGCTGCCGATTCGGACCTTGGCTCAGCCAATGCAAATGAAACCGCAGAGGAGCCAGGCGGAGGGAACAAACAGGAGCCCAGGCGCTTAAAGCGTTCTGCCAATAACCAGGTAGTGGGTGGTGTGGCTGCGGGGCTGGCGCATTACATGCAAATCGACCCTTCCATTATCCGCCTGCTGTTTGTGCTCAGCCTGTTTGCCGGTTTCGGCTTCGTAGTGTACCTCGTGATGTGGGTGGTATTGCCACAGGAAGCAATGGCGGACAATGCCCCCAAACGACTGTTCCGGGATATGGAAAGGAAAAACCTGGGTGGGGTAGCCGCGGGCCTGGCAGCGTATTTTAATGTTGAGGTCTGGGTACCCCGGATCATCTTTTTACTACCTTTTATTTTAGGTGGTTTCTCCAGCGTGTTTAACAATTCCTGGTTTGATAGTGATGTGTTGCCTGATTTTCTGTTTAGTGGTTTCGGCGGAACGCTGTTCGTGACCTACTTTGTGCTTTGGGCAGTATTACCAGCCGCCAACACTGCAGCGGAAAAATTGCAGATGCGCGGACAGAAAGTCGATCTGCATTCGATTAAGAACGTGGTGAACTCGGAGATGCAGCATTTTAAAGGAAAGGCAGGTGAATGGAGTAAAGAAATGGGTAAGCGGACTGCAGAGAAAGCAAAAATGATGCAACAGGATGTAACCTCTTCGATGCAGCAGTTTTCTGCGCAGGCCTCACCTGCAGCAAGGCGTTCAGGTTCAGGCTTTCTTCACGCTATTGGTACTCTTGCCAAAGTATTTGTGTTTACACTTTTGGGCATCATTGTCCTGAGCCTGTTGATCGGGCTTGGCGGACTGATCACTGCCGTTGTATCGGGTCATAGTGTTGTGGCCTTTTTACTCGAAGGAGAGACAGAGCAATTATTGCTATGGTGTACTATCGTGCTGTTCATAGGCGTACCGGTCATCGGTATGCTGATGTGGCTGATCCGGGCACTGCGGGGTGTACAAACACGCAATAAATATGTTCCCTATATTTTCAGCATGCTCTGGGTATTGGGTTGGGTCAGCTTGTTTGCGCTGGTATCGTTTGCCGGCAAGAACTTCTCTTCCAAAGCACGCTTTGAGCAACAGGAAACTTCGATGAACCCTGCAGCTGGGAAAGTGTTCATTAAAGTAAGCGCGTTTGAAGACGAAGACCTGATACGAGACTGGCGTACTAAAGGCGCTTTTCCGAGGCTGAGCAGGAAAGAAGATAGTATCTATTCCGGTAACATCAGGATCAGGCTTTTGCCTTCAAAAGACAGCCTGTTTCATGTAAAGACATTTGCCATCGCCAATGGAAAAAGCTATGAAGTAGCAGAGCAAAATGCCCGCGCCATTCAATACAGGTTTTTGCAACAGGATAGCATCTTGTGGCTCAGTAAGTACCTGGTGTTCGACCGGAAGGAGAAATTCCACAATCAGCAGGTATTGCTGGTGTTTGAGATTCCACAGGGCAAAAAGGTAGAACTGGATGAAAGAATTGATGATTTTGACTGGCAGGAAATCACCGTGAATACGGGCAATGGTTTCAACCTGCAGATCCACGATCGGGATAATGACAACGATGATGATTGGGATACGGGGAATGAGTATGTAATGCTGCGGGATAAACTCACCCGTGTGGCAGTAGATTCCTCTGCACGATAAAACTTCAGAAGTGCATAAATAAAAATCCGGTTGTTAGAGAACAACCGGATTTTTTTAATGTGGTAAAAATACATCGGATTACAGTGCTGTATAAGTAGCGGTATTTTCTATTACCGGACCGTTTACTGTTGTGGTATATTTTACTTTCAGTGTAGAAGAGCTGGACTCGATGATGTTCAGTGTCAGTTCTTTAATACCATACACTGCCTCAGCCCCGGATAAAAAGAGTTCTTTACCACCGCTACGCAGCTCCCAGGTGCCCACAGTCTGCATTTGCGGAGTGGAACTCATACACTTAGTGGCGCCTTCATCTATTATTATGGATTTGTCGGAGGAGTATATAGCGAAATTGTCTTTCTGACAGTCCTTTAGCTGTGCATATCCATCATTTGTTTGGCCGTTAAATACATAAGAATGAGCGGTCAGTTTCCACTTCTTGTCAGCGATCTTGGCTTCTGTACCGGTAGACGAATCTTTTTTGTCGTCTTTTTTACAGGAGCCGAGCAGGGACGTGGCCGTTACAGCCAGGAGGAGGATTTTTTTCATCGTAGAGCGTTGATTTTGTTTGAAATAGTTTCGCCCAATATAATGACGATCGTCCTTATTTTAGAATAAAATCGTTCTTTTTTAAAAAAGAGTATTGCTTTCTCCTCTCCATCCTCCTTTATTCAAGTGTTTATACGCTTTCTCCGTGGCTTCTCTGCCCCTGGGGGTACGGACAATGTATCCTTCCTGGATCAGGAACGGTTCATACACTTCTTCAATCGTTCCGGCTTCTTCACCTACAGCCGTGGCTATATTGTTGATACCGGTAGGCCCGCCTTTAAATTTATCGATCAGGGTGCTTAGAATACGGTTGTCCATTTCATCCAGTCCGTTGGCGTCTACATTCAGCGCGCGCAGACCATGTTCGGCGATGCCCATATCGATCACGCCTTTGCCCAGCACCTGCGCAAAGTCGCGCATACGGCGCAGCAGGCCATTGGCAATACGCGGTGTACCACGGCTTCTGCGTGCGATTTCCATAGCAGCATCGGAGGTTGTTTTTACATTCAGTAGATGAGCAGAACGTAAGATGATGCCCTGCAATACATCGGCGGTATAGTAATCCAGGCGGAATTTGATACCGAAACGCGACAACAAAGGCGCGGTCAGCAAGCCGGACCGGGTAGTAGCGCCTACCAGGGTAAAAGGGTTAATGTTGATCTGTACCGAACGGGCGGCCGGACCACTGTCAATCATGATGTCCAGTTTGAAATCTTCCATCGCGGCATACAGGTACTCTTCCACGACGGTACTCAGGCGGTGGATCTCATCGATAAACAAAACGTCGCGCGGCTCGAGTGCAATCAGCAGACCGGCCAGATCCCCGGGTTTTTCGATGACGGGGCCGCTGGTTTCTTTAATGTTGGCGCCCAATTCGTTGGCTACGATGCGCGACAAAGTGGTTTTACCCAAACCGGGAGGTCCATGAAAGAGAATATGATCCAGGGCTTCCTCGCGCTGGTTGGCCGCCTGTACAAATATTTTGAGGTTGGTGATCAGCTGGGGTTGACCGGAAAAATCTTCAACGCTCTGCGGCCGGATACTGTTTTCGTAATCCTTGTCGCCGGGATTGGCGTTTTTGTCTGAACGAAGATTGGGGTTTTCCATAATAGGCGTAAAGATAAGACGCTTGCTGCAATGCCGATCGGGGAATTACAATCACCAGTGAGGGGCAACGGTGGCAGTAAATTGAAAACAATATTTAAGTGCCATCACCAGGGCATTCTTTTCAACATGCAGGAATCTTAGCGATTCACCTTGACCCCGGAATGCACTTTGCGCCATTTGACTTCATCTTGTGTAATTGAGCTTCATCTTGTTCGGTTTGGGTTCATTTTTTGCTATAGAAGTACGTTTCCCAATCGGAGGATTTCCCCTCCCGGGAGGGGCAGAGGTGGGTTGAGCGTGTGTAAAAAAAGATGATGACTCATGAATAATAGTATTCTTCTGGTGAATGCGTAGTTTGTTTTATGGAAATAGGTTTTGCTTTTTAAACAGGAGAGCGTATTGTCCATCGGAGGATTTTGGGGAAGGGGTGGGTTGGGCGACAATAAAAAGGATTTTATTCAGCGCTACGACCCCGAAGCCCATTATGTTTCATTTCCTCTTCTATCCAATTTTGAATGGCGTACATAACATTGACGATATCTTTTCTGACCTCCTGCTCCCGGAAACGCAAAAAGCATACACCAACACTTTCCAGTTCTTTTTGTCTTTTGCTATCCGCTTCCTGCTTACTGTCGTGACTTCCTCCGTCTACTTCTATGGCCAGCATCAGATCTTTGCAATAAAAGTCTACTATATAATTGAGTATTGGTTTTTGGCGGTCAAAGTCCATGCCCAGCATCTTCTTCTGTTTGAGTTCTTGCCATAGCATGGCTTCTGCGATGGTCATGTTTTGCCTCAGTTGACGGGCAAGAGGTACCAGGGAGTGATGGTATGGAATGATCTTGCGTTTCACATTTAAAATTACATTTTTCTTTTCTAACCCACCCCTAACCCCTCCAAGGAGGGGAAGCACGCGTACAGATCTATCTTCAATGTTCGAATCTGCTCTTTTTCGAATCCGGTGTGTCGATGCGTGCATGGACTAATTACCTGATTGGCTCATTAAGCCCACCCCTAACCCCTCCAAGGAGGCGAAGCACGCGTACAGGTCTATCTTCAAATTTTCGAATCGGCTCATTTTCAAGTCTTCTGTCAGTTAAATAAAAGAAGCCACTACAGCGACTGTAGTGGCGTATCAAATCAATTAAGTAGTGCAAACATTACATCAGCAGTACCTGCCAGGCCTTTTCAATATCCCCTTCGTCCAGCAGGTCCTTTGCATAATGCTGCAAGGCTTCTTCCCGTTGGCTGCGGTCTGCAAAATCGCTGAGGATCTGCTCCAGCCTGCCATCGTTGGCGATCTCGGTAGTGACCGGTATTTCCGTGCAATTGCCCAGGATGCCGAGATGGTTTCCTGTCAGGATTTTACTGTGTTTCACATTCTCCGGCAGCGCATCAATGCCTACACCCAGTTTCAGGTTGGGTTTGGCGACTTCAAAGACAGCACTGCCCGAAGCGCGGCAATAATAATCTGCTCCCATGCGTGCGACCAGGTCTATTTTATGAGGATCAATTTTGCCGTTTGCGTCCAGCACATCGTCATTGATGTGCATACACAGCACCTCGCACATCACCAGGTTTCCGGCACCGCCTTCTTTTCCTGTCTCGATCACCTGCAATACTTTGCATTCCAGGCTTACCGGCGATTCTTTGACGCGGAAAGGCTTCACCATATCGGAAGCGACAGGCGTGAAGCCCGCTTTTTCAAATTCATTTACGCCTTTCGGATACTCGCAGCTGGATAAAGAAGCTTGCTGTACGATATCGTAATTCACCATGTTGATCACGACTTCCATCGTTTCATACACATTCTCCAGTGTATGCTTGATCGTATTGTCGCGTACCCTGCGGGCCGGTGAAAAGATCAGGATGGGTGGTTTGCTGCCAAATACATTGAAAAAACTGAAAGGGGACAGGTTTGGGTTGCCGTCCTTGTCTATAGTGCTGGCAAAACAGATGGGTCTGGGTGCTACGGAGCCTAAAAGGTAGGCATGGAGGTCTGCTGTTTTAACTTCGCCTGGAACAATTCTCATTCTTTACTGTGCTTTTTTCTGAAGGTACAAATGTAACCTTAAATCCATTGTGTGCATTCGTATTATCTTGCACACTAATTTACAGATATGATATTGAAACCCGGAGACAAGGCGCCTGCTTTTACCGCAAAAGACCAAGATGGCAATACGGTATCCCTTAAGGATTTTAAAGGCAGGAAAGTAGTACTTTACTTTTACCCGAAAGATGATACCCCTACCTGTACGGTACAGGCCTGCAACCTGCGCGATAATTTTGCGCAACTGAAAGCAAAAGATATAACGGTGATCGGTATCAGTGTGGATGATGAAAAGAAGCACAAGAAATTTGAGACCAAATACAATCTGCCGTTTACACTGCTCGCAGACCCCGAACGGAAAATTGTAGAAGCTTATGGGGTATGGGGAGAAAAGCAATTTATGGGCCGGACGATCATTGGTACCCACCGTGTTAGTTTCCTTGTGGATGAAAAAGGCAAAATTGCACACATCATCGACAAGGTAAAAAGCAAAATTCATACCGACCAGATACTGGAGTTCTGGGGATAAACTAAACCATACCTTTTTAAAACTTCCTTTTGAAAAAGATTCTCTCCATCCTCCGCGACTATTACCGGGAACATTTCAACTGGCTCAGCTTTGTACTCTGTGCACTACTGGGTGCCGGCATGATCCTGGTGGCCTACCACAACGGGTTTTACGAAACCCATATCGAGCATGTGCCCGATACCCAATTGCAGATCATCCGCTACTGTGAATTGTATACACTCGCCTTTGTGGGCGCTTTTTTGTTGCAGGGATTTGCCGAAAAAGACTTGTCTTTTCTAAAATCGGGCAACTGGTGGCTGCTCTGTTTCCTGGCTATATTCCTCTTTGCCGTACGAGGTTCTGACATAGATTTCGGTAGCATCATGTTTGGGACGGTGCATCCAGACACCTATGTATTCTACAACAAAGCAGGCTACAATCTCGCCGGATTTTTCACATTGATCATTCCTTGTTTTATTTATTGGTTTTTTGCGGACCGAGGCAAACAGAACTTTTACGGATTTAAGATAAAAGGTGTTTCGCTGTATCCCTATTTTATCATGCTGGCGATTATGGTGCCCTTATTGTGCTGGGCGGGAACGCAAGCTGATTTTCTCGATACCTACCCCCGTTACACGAAGATCGGCATGTCTGCGGGGGACGAGCACTACAAACTGTATGTGCTGGCTTATGAGCTGGTGTATGGTTCCGACTTCTTCTTTACAGAGTTCTTTTTCCGCGGCTTTGTCATCCTGGCTTTTGCACGCCGTTTCGGACACAGGGCTATATTGCCCATGTGCGTGTATTACATCACCATACATTTCGGTAAGCCTATGGGCGAAACCATCAGTTCTTTCTTCGGAGGCTTGTTGCTGGGTGTGATTGCGTTCCGTTCGAAGTCTATTTATGGTGGTATTATCGTGCACCTCGGGATTGCTTATTTAATGGAAATTTTTGCCTTTTTAGGAAGGTCTGGCTACCTTCATTTTTAATTCATTTTCTCAAAAAAAACTGTTGCAATGGCAGATACAATTCAATTTTCAGAAGCGATCAGGCAAGGCTATACCTTCAAAGGGGAATCTGCTAAAATCGGTGTGGCCATGCTCAATGGAGCCGTGGTGCCCGGTGCGGATATCTTGCTCCCGTTTCGTTCTATGAACAGGCACGGATTGATAGCCGGTGCTACCGGTACGGGGAAGACAAAGACCCTGCAGGTCATCAGCGAGGTATTGAGCGACAATAGCGTGCCCGTTTTGCTGCTGGACATTAAAGGAGACCTTAGCGGTATTGCGGCATCGGGTGCTGAAAATGATAAGATCAAAGAGAGGTATGCAATGCTCGGCATGAGCTATAGCCCTTCCGCCTACCCGGTAGAACTGATGACCTTAAGCAAACAGAAAGGCATACAACTCAGGGCAACCGTTACCGAGTTCGGACCGGTATTGCTTAGCAAAATCCTGGAGCTGAATGATACGCAGTCGGGCCTGGTGGCCATGATTTTTAAATATTGCGATGACCATCAGTTGCCCTTGCTGGACCTGAAGGATTTTATCAAAATGCTGCAATACGTCAGCGACGAGGGGAAAGCGGAAATTGAAAAGGAATACGGAAAGATAGCCACCACCTCTACCGGAACCATATTGCGCAAAGTAATCGAATTACAGCAGCAGGGCGCCGATGATTTCTTTGGTGAAAAAAGCTTCGAAGTAGACGACCTGATGCGTATTGCCCAGGATGGCCGCGGTATGATCAACATCCTGCGCGTGACCGAACTGCAGGACAGGCCAAAACTGTTTGCCACTTTCATGCTGCAGATGCTGGCCGAATTGTATGCCACCTGTCCCGAAGCCGGCGACCTGGACAAACCACGCCTGGTGATGTTCATAGACGAAGCGCACCTGATCTTCCAGGAAGCCAGCGATGCCTTATTGCAACAGATAGAGACCATCATTAAGCTGATCCGGTCCAAAGGAGTGGGTATCTTTTTCTGCACCCAAAACCCTATGGATGTACCCGCATCGGTATTGGGTCAGTTGGGCCTCAAAGTACAGCATGCGCTGCGTGCCTTTACCGCCGCAGATCGCAAAGTGATCAAACAAACCGCGGAGAACTATCCGGAGACGGCATTTTATAAAACAGACGAACTGATCACCCAATTGGGTATCGGCGAGGCGCTGATCACCATGCTGAATGAAAAAGGTATTCCGACACCCCTCGCACACGTGATGCTCTGTGCTCCGCGCAGCCGTATGGATGTTCTAACGGACATAGAGATAGATACCATTGTAGGCGGCTCCAGGCTGGTGAAAAAATACAGTGAAACCATCGATTCTGTAAGTGCCTACGAAATGCTGAACAGCAAATTACAGGAAGCAGCAGAGAAGAATATAGAGACCGAAAAGACACCCAAAGGGAAAGAAGAAAAATCCTTCTTGGAAAAGATGCTGGATAACTCCGCCGTGCGCCAGGCAGGGCGTACCGCTGCCAGCATCATTACCCGCTCCTTGCTGGGCGCTCTGGGACTGGGAGGGCGAAGCAGGAAACGATAATGGAGTATAAAAAAGGGAAGCAGCAGCTTCCCTTTTTTATGGCATCAGAATTTCGCTTTTTCTTTCAGGATAATGTTTTTCTTAGCCGCCTGTCCTTTTACCTTGTCGTACACCTGGTAATTAAACGAGTTTTTTACTTCAGACTCATTTCGTTTTTTTAGATCAGCATCAATATACTCCTGCCTTTCGCGCGTCAAAGTGCTCAGTTGTTTGTTCAATTCATTCCTGCGTTCGATCTTCTTGCGGATAGTGGTTTCCAGCTCCTTCCCTTTCAGGTTTTTGAATTCTTCGGGCAATTCTTCCGGTTTCAGTACTGCAGGGTTCACTTTGCTTTCCGCTACATCATTCAGTAATTCCTTTGCGCCCGAATAGCCTGATTTTCCGGATGCTGACGCATTGTATTCTGCGCGCTGGGCCTTGGTGCTGACCGCTGATCCTGACGCTATTTTCCGGCTGGCCATTTTTTTCTCTTCATAGCGGACACGCTCCTCCCGGTTGCCATAGGTGTAGCGCAATTCATCTAGTTCATCAGAAAGCGCACTGATCTGCTGGTCATAAGGAGTATTGACAGCTATGTCATTTACATCCATACCGGCTTTGGTGAAGCTGCCGTTCGTTTTGGCGGCAATACTTTTCCAGATCCTTTCGGCTGTGCTGTTGTTGCCCATCAGGATGGTATTGATGGTGATGTCCTTTTCATTAGCGCGTATGCAGGTAGCAGGGTATTGGACTTCGCGGTAGTCCATATGCGGCGGGCAATCGCCTACCAGGAACACCGTTTTATAGGTATTTCTATCCTGGCTCCATCCGAAATTATTGATCGCTTCGCTGAGCGCCAGGTTCACGCTTTCCGGCTCATCGCCACCGCCGTCGGCCTGTATATCCATCAGCTTTTCATAGACCACATCCAGGTCTTCCTGCATCTTTACCATTTTGGTCACAAATGCGTCTCCTTTATCACGGTAAAACAACAGGCCAATCTCAATTTTGGGCGCGTTATCTGTTTGAGACAAACTACCGGCAATCGACCATATTTTTTCCTTGGCAGTTTTGATGAGTCCGCTCATGCTGCCTGTTGCATCCAATGCAAAGACCACCTGTATGTGCGGCCTTTCCTGGCTGTGCGCATCTGTGGCACCTTTGGCACCTGTCGCTGCCGTTTGTATTGTTTCTTCCCCGGCTGCCTTAAGGTCGCTGTCGGAATTTCTGGAGTGTTGGCGTGCATACAGGATCATTGTACCAATGAGCAGGGCTGCCGCAAGTAAGAAGCTTAGTTTGCGCATAAGAAAGGTTTTGATAACTCAAAACACTTTGCATGCAGCAATTACATAAAATCTGATGTTAAAGAAAATAAAAGTCCTGGAGAGTCGCGGTAGCTCCACTTGGTAAAAAGCGCCGGAGGGAAACAGCAGCTCAACTGCACCTATTGCCGGAGTCCCGGATGCGCACGGCAATGCATCCGTACAGCCTCGCATTTGTGATGCATCGAACGCTACAAGGCAGAAAACAAACTAGCTGAAAGGGGATAAGGTGCAACCCGGATTGCTGCGTATCAAAATATCATATGGTTCGCTTCATCAAAACAAAAAAGGAAGCGGCCTAGCTTCCCATTTGTACAATATGCTTAAACTCCACTGGTGTAATGCTGTGTACGGATAATCTGCCCAGCCGTA
>DATJDO010000215.1:0-2383 GCA_035497375.1 Chitinophagaceae bacterium
CGGAAGCTGCGGTATGCAGCATCGTGGGCGGGGTAGAAGTAATAGATTTTCAGATCGTGCATGCCCTGGGGCAGATCCGCTACAGTAATGCTCCGGCCGTATTTCTTAAAGTGCCTCCCGTCCAGCACTACTGTCAGCATCTTATTGTCTTTTAGCCTTACCTGTATGGCCCCCCTGTGGGGTTGTGCCTGTGCAGTAAACGACAGTACAAGCAACAGGAACAAAACGATTTTTTTCATAAACAGTTAAATGATTATACCCGCAAAGACAATGATTTTTTTTGAAATAGTGAAATGAACAGCCGTCTTTATCAGCGACCGAGCAGCAGGGCACACAAGATACCGGCAGAAACCCCTGCATTTAAAGATTCGGCCCCACCCCGACGGGGTATGGTAACGCTATGCGCCGCCAGTCTGACCAGCTCTTCGCTGATGCCTTTGGCTTCGTTGCCGATGATCAGGATACCTTTTTCAACAGGTTGGAATGCATAGATGTCTTCCCCGCCCAGTATAGCTGCGATGGAAGGGAGTGCTGAGTTTCGGATGAAGTCCGGCAAGTGAGCTTCGTAAATGCGTACCCTGAGTTGCGCACCCATTGCCGCCTGTACTACTTTGGGGCTGTAGGGGTCCGTACAATCGGGAGAGCATACTACATGGGGGATACCAAACCAGTCGGCAATACGTAAGATGGTGCCCATATTGCCCGGGTCGCGGATTCCGTCCAGTGCAATGCACCAGTCGCGGATGGCGGCCGGATCGGGAAAAGCTGCATTTTCGACCACCAGCAGCACTTTATTGGGGGTCTGCAAGCCTGATACCAGTTTCAGTTCTGCCTCGTTGACGGTAAGTACCTGCGCTTCGGGGTGCGTTTTGATCAGTGATTGATGCATTTCGAGCCATTCGTCCACCGCCAGGATCATCCGGATTTTTTCAGTGGAATGCAGCCATTCGAGTGCAATCTTTTCGCCCTCGGCAATAAAGCACTTACTTTCTTTACGAAATTTTAGTAATGCTAATGAACGAATGTATTTACTTTGCGTTTTTGAAAGCATAAGGCTGCAAAGCTAAGTAATTGCAGATAGCGAAAATAATGATCAGACTGGAATCGAAAAACGGGGGTAAAAAGTTACTGCATTGCCTGTGGCTTGTATGCCTGTTTTTGTACAGTTGCAAGAGTACGAAACATGTGCCGGAAGGGCAATACCTGCTGCGCTCCAATACGCTGAAGATCAAATCCGATAAGACCATTACGAACAAAGGTGTGCTTGAAGACCAGCTGAATATCCTGGTCCTGCAAAAGCCCAATACGTACTGGAGCGGTGTGTTTCCTTTTAAGCTGTGGCGCTTCAATGCGCGCTTTGCAAAATACGGCAGCACGCCGCAGACTGATCTGCCCAAATCCATAGAAAGACCGGTGTTGCACGACAGTGCCCTGGAAAGACGGACTGCAGCAAATATGAAGAGCTTCCTGGTGAACCAGGGCTATTTTAATGCACAGGTTACCGATACGGTGCGCTATAAAAAGAAAAAAGCGTATGCGGTGTATGGCATCGTTACCGGGCTGAACTACCTGGTGGATACGGTGTTCGTAGACGCAGACAATCCTACGATCGGGGGGATCATCAGGAGTAATATGGGGCAGACCCTGTTTAAAAAAGAAAAGCAATACACCAAAACCCTGGCGGATGAAGAACGCACCCGGATCATTACACTGCTGCAAAACCACGGGTACTATAAGTTTTCGCAGGACAATGTGGCTTTTGAACTGGATACTGTGAGTAAAGAAAAGTTCCGGGATGCAGAAAACCTGTTTGAAAGTGCCATCAATTTCCTGACCCTGCAGCGCCGGCAAAAGAAATTGTCTCTGGACGTCAAGATAATTATCCGTACCGATGACAGTACAGTGTATCAGCCCTACCGGATCGGCAGGATGGTTGTATTTCCCGATTTTATCGACCGCTCTGTCGCGTACGATTCGAATATGATTGTAAGGCGGGTAGACAGCATTACGTACCGGTACTACAAATACTATGTAAGGGAGCAGGTACTGGACCGGCAGATCTTTGTACATCCCGGAGAGCTATACTCCCGTAGCAACCACGAGCTGACGATCAACAAACTGAACGAACTGGGCATTTTTCAGATGGTGAATATCTATTTTGTCGAAGATACGGCCCACAAGGGAGCAAATATCCTCAACTGTTTTATTACACTGAATCCTACCAAACGCTCGGAAGCCGGGGCTTCGTATGAAGTAGCCAGTGCTACGACCTATTGGCTGGGTAATTCTATCGGGCTGAGTTACCGTGACCGGAATTTTTTCAGAGGGGCCAACCTATTTTCGATCATGGCTATGGGCGGTATTGAGAGCGGGTATAATAAGG
>DATJDO010000216.1:0-5287 GCA_035497375.1 Chitinophagaceae bacterium
CAGCCTGATCCAAAAAGCCAGTTTCCAGGCCTTTCATGGCAATTTTGACCTTCAGAACACCTATTCCGGAAATTACTACCTCAACGTTGTGCTCAGTGACCAATACGATATGGTCCTCGATAAAAAAAGCGTTTTCCTGCAGCGTTTCAGTACCCGTACCCGGCCGAAGAAAGAACTGGTGGAAGAAGATACAATCGACAAAGATGCCCCTTCTGGTAAAGCCATGCATGTGTTGGACCTGACCACCACTTTTGTAGGAAAATACTCGGCCAGCCAGGTCCGGGCCATCCTGAAAATGATGATGTTGATCGCAGACCCTGCCGAAGGCACCAGCATAGAAGCCTTCCTGCGCAAACCGGATGAATTGTACAGTAAGTATTTCATCTACAATTTTTGGGAAAAAAGAGACAAACAAAACCCGGAGAAGCCCTGGAAAGTCTTTACCGAGCAGATCAAAGAAGTGAACCGCCTGTTTGGCGATGGTGGTAAGCCGGGCTATGAAACAGACCGCGGCCGGATTTACATTCAATACGGCAAACCCAGCGACCGGATCATTGTGAACAACGAGACCGGCGCACTGCCCTATGAGATCTGGCAATACTTTATTACCGAAAAACAACAACGTGAAGGTATATTCCTGTTTTACAAAGCAGGACGTACTTTTGGCGGATACGAATTGCTGCATTCTACCGTAGTGGGAGAAAAAAGAAACAGCAACTGGCGCAGCCTCCTGTACAACAACAGCATTACGGGCACAGGTGAGGCCAACAGTAATTCACAGGCAGAACAATACATCGGCAATAAATAGACAGCAGCATGATCCATTTTTATAAATACCAGGGAGCAGGAAACGATTTTATCCTGATCGACAACAGGACACAGCGTACGGCACTGAATACAGAACAGATCGCCTTGTTGTGCCATCGCCGCTTCGGTATCGGTGCAGATGGGCTGATGCTGCTGGAATCGGCGGAAGACCACGACTTCCGCATGGTATACTACAATGCCGACGGACGGGAAAGCACCATGTGCGGTAACGGCGGTCGCTGTATTACGGCATTCGCCCGTCACCTGGGGATCATCGGCGACAAAGCCTTTTTTGTTGCAATAGACGGTGAACACCATGCGCAGTTCACCGGCGAAAACATAGTGGCATTGGAAATGAATGACGTGCATGAGATCCAACATTTCGATAATTTCAGCATCCTGAATACAGGGTCACCACACTACGTAGTATGGACCGACGATGTCGCCCAAACGGATGTGGTACACCAGGGCCGGGAGATCCGCAACAGGGACAAGTTTGCCCCCAATGGTATCAATGTAAACTTTGCACAGGTGATCGAAAGTGGCCTGTATGTACGCACCTATGAGCGCGGTGTGGAAGACGAAACCCTGAGTTGCGGTACCGGGGTAACGGCTTGTGCGATTGCCGCTACAAAAGACCAGACCGGCAAATTCTCTACGGATATCCTAACACCCGGGGGCAAGCTGAATGTATCCTTCACGAAAGACACAGGCAGTAGCGCTGTAGCTGTAGTACTGACAGGGCCTGCGGGCTTTGTATTTGAAGGGGATGTACATATATAGAGATCTAAAGCTTGCGCTTGATGTGTGTATACCCATTCCCAACATCGTATTCTTAAAACGGATTTTTGTATTGGATCACAAACTTATCTCTGAAAGGGGGTAAAGTGCCGGTTGGATAAAACTTAAATGTCTTTTGTTTGCCTGGTGGTGGCGTAAAACCTCCGCGAAACGTAGGGTAAATTTGAGTAACAATAATTTTATCTTTGAAAATCTGCCCATTAAACGTAATAGAATTGTGTTCACTTAGGCCAAATTTTATAACAAACATATTATTAGGCAAGTACGCTACGGTGAAAATTCTTTCGAGATCATTGCCGGTGAGGTTCCTTCCTTTGTGTCGCCGTTGCAGAATAGCCAGGTATTCCTTATAATTATTTTTAGTCCAACAATTCATTGAAATGTAAGTACCCTTATCAGCAGTAAAAAAACTAAGAAGTTGTAAATGTGAGCTTCCATCCAAGGGTATGCCATTTTTAGGAACACAATCAGAAACGCCTGATATTTTGAATTTATTTTTTTCCAATTCAGATTTCAATTGAGCTTCATTTTTCTTATCTCCTTTGAGTAAATACAGAGTATCCACATTATTATCAAAAAAATAAAAACCATCATTTCGTAATTTTAATGATTGTCCATTTGCGACCAACTGCACTATTGCGAATAATATAAATAAGCCTTGCTTCATTATTTGATTTTAATACTTAAAGTAAAATACACCATCCAAAAAGATAGCGTATTTATAATTATTAATAGTGCGAAAATATCTCAGCTACCATAGGTTCATTCACATTGTCTGTATTAATGTAGGCATGTGGCATTGTAGATAAGTTAGTGTCAATGTAGTCTTGTATGGCAACGTCGTCAGGGTTGTTAGGCGATGGGACATAAAAAGACTGCGGTGAAGAATTATTCAATAAGCTCTCTGTTGTATTATCGGAACTGCCAGAAGATGGAATCGAAGGGCCTGGCATTAGATAAGCCCTAGCAACCCAAGGTTGAAGACAAGGACCAAAAACCATCAGTTTAGTAATTTTACCGGTAGCGTCATCAACATCTGCCCAAAAATGCCGGCCGGCGACACAACCATAATATGATGCTGCCTGAGCGATAATTGTTGATAGTACCAATGCACTTAATAATAACATCCTTTTCATTGTCTTTGCGGCCGTATCTGGTAGCCTTACCTTTAATGTCGACAAAACTACCTATCAGTAATATAAATAAAAACCACAATAGATTAATAGTATCAAAACAGCTAATTTTAATTTAATTAAGTATAGAATAAAAAATAATAATAGTTGATTTTAAAATTACATTTTTATACATTTGTAATATACAATGATTCTATTTGCGTTCACGACACTGATGCCTGCGACATGATCGTTTGAAAGAAAATGATGGCATCTGAAAGAAAACATCATTTTTCGTTTTGCACATTATGGGGCATACAAGCATTTTTTGAGCAGACAGCACTAAAACCTATAAGGTTTTAACGGACAGAGATATGCGTTTATTTACTGCAGATCCCCTATATTTGCCTTAACGGAATCCTGCATCCCGGGTTTTCATTCCTTTGGAAGACCCGACTCAGCCCCCCTCCTGCTGAACGCTAACCGTTTTTTACTCAATTTTCTTAATTCAATTTATTTAATGGAATACAATAGTTCCCGCGGCAGGCTGCTGATGCCTCAATATGGCCGCAACGTACAAAAGATGGTAGAATACCTGCTGACCATCGAAAACCGTGAAAAACGCCTGCAACAGGCCCAGGTAGTGATCCAGCTGATGAGCCTGCTGACGCCGCACCTGAAAACGATGGAAGACTACGAGCATAAGCTCTGGGACCATTTGCACCAGATGACGGGTTTCCGCCTGGATGTAGACGGCCCTTACCCTCCCCCCACCGAAGAGCAACTGGCAACCAGGCCTGCACCGCTGCCCTACCCCCAAAAGCCTATCAAACACAGGCACCTGGGCCGCAACCTGCAAAACCTGATCAACAAAGGCCTGAAAGATGATCCTGAGAAACGGAAGGGTTATACCCAAAGCGTGGGTTACTACATGAAACTGGCCTATACCAACTGGCATAAGGAACCGGTGCATGATGATATGGTCAAAAACGAACTCCAGATCATCACCGACGGGGAGATGAAGTTTGAAGGTGGTGGCTATAAAGTACATTTCGACCCGCGCAGCAATTTCCAGGGGCAGGGAAAAAACAACAACAGTAACAACCGCAATTTTAAAAACAAGAACAATCGCAAACCGAACGGAAACGGCGGTGGCGGTGGAAACAACCAGAACAATGGCGGTGGAGGCAATAAAAACAACAATAATAAAAACCGCAATTTTAAAAACAAATAACCCTTCTCAGTACTTTTAAACAAAAGAAGCTTTTATGAGTTCATTTGAAATACGCGGTGGCAAACAGCTTAGTGGCACCATTGTACCTCAGGGTGCTAAAAACGAAGCGCTGCAGGTATTGTGTGCGGCACTGCTCACCAAAGAGCCGGTAACCTTTACCAATGTGCCCGATATCGTTGATGTAAACCTGCTTATAGAACTGCTGGGCGATATGAATGTACGGGTAAGCCGCCCTGAAGCCAATACAGTTATCCTGCAGGCTGACGAGGTAAACCTGGATTACTTTTCCGGTCAAACCTACCAGCGTAAATCGGGGAAATTGCGCGGGGCCGTTATGCTGGCGGGGCCGTTACTGGCCCGATTCGGCCATGCCCTGATCCCTCAGCCTGGTGGCGACAAGATCGGCAGGCGCAGGCTGGACACGCATATCCGGGGTTTTGAAAAACTCGGAGCCGCTTTTGAATTTGACGGGGAACGCAATCGTTTTACACTCAGCTGTACACAACTCAAAGGCACGTTCCTGCATATGGAAGAGCCCTCTGTAACCGGTACAGCGAATGTACTGATGGCTGCCGTGATGGCCGAAGGCACTACTGAAATTTATAATGCCGCATGCGAGCCTTACCTCCAGCAGCTTTGCCGCATGCTGAATGCCATGGGTGCCCGCATCACGGGTATTGGCTCCAACCTGCTGCGTGTAGAAGGCGTAACGGAGCTGCATGGCTGCGAACATCGCCTGCTGGCCGATATGATCGAAGTCGGTTCCTTTATCGGCCTGGCCGCTATGACCCAAAGTGAGATCCGGATCAAAGACGCCGATGTAGCCCACCTGGGCAATATCCCGGAAACCTTCCAGCAACTGGGTATCCATCTTGAAATACAGGGCAATGACATTTTCATTCCTGCACAGGAAAACTACCAGATCAGGCGTTTTATCGACGGCTCTATCCTTACGGTTTACGATCATCCCTGGCCCGGATTTACCCCCGACCTGCTCAGCATTGTACTCGTCACAGCCACACAAGCCAAAGGCACCGTGCTCGTGCATCAGAAGATGTTTGAAAGCCGCCTGTTCTTCGTGGACAAACTGATCGAAATGGGTGCCCAGATCGTTTTGTGCGACCCGCACAGGGCTGTAGTGATCGGACTGAACAGGGGCATGCAACTCAGGGGTATCACGATGGTGTCCCCGGATATACGGGCCGGTGTGGCCCTTCTGATTGCCGCCTTGTCTGCAGAAGGTAAAAGTGTCATCCAGAACATTGAACAAATAGACCGCGGGTATGAATCCATAGACACACGGCTGAACCTGCTGGGCGCCGACATTCGCAGG
>DATJDO010000217.1:0-3541 GCA_035497375.1 Chitinophagaceae bacterium
TTTTGCCCGGTTTGCGCTTAAATATTGTACAGGAAGATAAAGTGCAGGAGGACAATAAACCTGCACCCAGCAGAGCAGCCACAATTCTATTCATACAGTTTCTTGTTTTTGATTTTAAGATCCAGTTGCGGGTTGGACGGATCTTTCAGCTTTGCGATTTTCCAATGCTCCAAAGCTTTTTCGGTATTGTTCAGTTTTAAGTATACATCGCCAAGGTGCTCATGCAGGGTGGCATCGGCATCGTTACCGTTTTTTTCGATGGCCTGCAGAATCAGCTCTTTTGCTTTTTCATATTTACCTTGCTGGTAAAATATCCAGCCATAAGTATCTAAAAAGGTAGCCTCTCCCGGCCGTATTTGCAGCGATTTGGCTGAGTATTTTTCTGCATCGGTAAGTCTTTCTTTCCGTACAGAAAGGTAGTAGGCATAGTTGTTCAGGATGGTAGCATTGTCCGGAGCCAGCCTGAGGGCTTCATCAAAATTCTGGTCCGCTTTAGCGTATTCCTTATTCGAATTGTATGCATCGCCCAGGGAGCCATACATTTCCGCCAGCAAGCCCTTGTTATCTTGTGGCTGAAAATCTATAGCGGTGGTGATGGCTTGTATCCCTTTGGTGTACTCCTTTTTATTCACATAGCCGATACCATTGAGGTAATACAGGATCGCAGATGATGGATAAAGCTGCAAGGCGCCCAGGCTGTACTCAATCAGCGAATCTGCAGACGCCCTATCTGTAAGGCTGAACAGCAATTGCTGCCAGACGCTCAGGTTAGAAGAATCGATTCTGATAGAGCGCTTATACGCTTCAGTCGCTTCTTTTTGCCGGTCGTTCATAGAAAGCAGGTCTCCGTAGATACTCAACAGGGCTGCGTTCCCCCCTTTGGCCTGTACCAGTTTTTCGGTGAGCGCCAGGGCATTGGCCCGCGACACTGAATCTTTGCCCATATCCTGCAGGTACGAAACGAGCAGCGTTACCTGGGTTTGCTCATCGATTGTTTTGTTGACAATTGTTTTCGTGACGTACTCGAAATACCGGGCCGTGTCATTTTTTTTCCGGTAATAGCTGGCCATACCCAATTGTATGGCAATATCATCCGGAAATTTCTTTTCGGCCTCATCCAGCACTTCTTTCGCTTTGTCTACTTTCAGATTATTGTAATACAGCTCGGCCAATAGTGCATAATAACGTCCTTCCCTGGGGTTGTCCTCTATCAGCAGGCGAAGATTTTTTGCTGCTTCTTCTATTTTATCCTGCTTTAGGTAAATCTGGTTCATCTGCAGCAGCAGTTCTTCTTCAGGCCCCCTTTGATCCCGAAGTTGTTTCAGCTCACCGATAGCTTTATCGTAGCTACCTGCTCTCTGATACAGCAGCGAAGATTTCAGTAAATAATCATCATTTGGTCTGTAGCGGTCCGCCAGTGCGGCAAATACGTCTGCAGCTTCGGCAAACTGGTTGCCACTGGCCAACATATTGCCGTAAAACTCCCGGTACCACTTATTCGTGGAGTCCAGCTTGATGGCTTTGCGGATGTTCTGCCCCGCCAGTGTTGTATTGTTCTCCTTGGCATGGATACGGGCCAGCTCATAGTAGGTCGCCGAAACTTCAGGACGGGACTCAGCAAAACGCATAAACAACACCTGGGCTTCTTTGGTATTGCCAAGGGTATTTTCTTTTATTGCATCTGCAAAGATCCTGTCCGTAGCCGCACGCAGGTTTTGTGCGGTATCAAATGGCTTTACTTCTGCCAACTGTGCCTGCAGCTTCCCGCACAATAGGATCGCTGTGATGCAGCATAATACTCTTTTAAAAAACAGGGTCATAGCTGTGTAGAAAAGTCGCCCAGACTGAGTTCGTCCGGCTTGTTGGCGTAAGATACATTTTTGCCCAACATACTCTTTTCTATACACGCATTTTTAACATCACTATCGCATTGTATTATACTGTTGCTGATGACGGAGTTGCTAACCGACACTCCGGCTTCCAGGGATACATAGGGGCCGATGACGGAATTGCTGATGCTTACCCCTTTGCCGATATAGCAAGGTTCAATGATTACACTATGCTCAATGGTAGCGGAAGGATCCCGCAGTTGTTCTTTATTCTTCTTCAACTCCAGTATACGCTCATTGGTATACAGAGTGGCGTCTTTATTACCGCAATCCAGCCACTCCGACACCTGGTCGGTGTAGAATTTGACACCATTTTGCAGCATATGATCCATGGCGTCAGTGATCTGGTATTCCCCTTTGATCATGATATTATTATCGATCAGGCGCTGCAGTTCTTTTTTCAGGCCGGCACCATCGCGGAAGTAATAAACCCCTATAATAGCCAGGTCAGACACAAATTCGGTTGGCTTTTCTACAAACGCCTCAATTTCATTGTTTTCGCGGAGTTTCACCACTCCAAAGGCGGAGGGGTCAGCTACCTTTTGCGTCCAGATGATTGCATCTTTAGTCGTGTCTATACTGAATGTGGCATCGAACAAAGTATCTGCAAATGCAATGAACACATTGCCTTCTAAAGCATCAGCGGCACAGAGAATAGCATGTGCTGTTCCCAAAGGGGACTCCTGGTAGCAGATCCGGCCTTTTGCACCCAGAGTTTCAGCCGTTTGGAGCAACTGGGCTTCCACTTCTTTACCAAAGAAAGGTCCTATAATAAAGGCAATCTCCTCTACTTTTTCATTGCTGGTGGCTACAATATCTTCCACCAATCTTTGTACAATAGGTTTCCCGGCAACAGGAATCAGAGGCTTTGCTGTAGTAAGTGTGTGCGGGCGCATTCTTTTGCCCATCCCTGCCATGGGTATGATGATATTCATAGATAAATTACTTGTTTTGCTAAAGGTGCGCAAAGGTAAGTCCCATTTTAATACATCGGGAAGATTCGGACTTGTACCAGCCAGATTTTTATCGGCCACCACTGATATATTACAGCCGCAATCTATTCCCAAAAGAAATTTTCCGGAACCGGATTCTTGCAGGTTTTTGTGAACAGAAAATCAACCCATCCTTCACCGGAACTATATGGCTTATTCTATTCCCTATGCATTGAAAATTATTTTCGCCACACGATATTCGATTAATTTCGTGTTATATTTGTTGATACAATATAAATATCATGAAAAAACTATTGCTTTTCTGTATTGGAACCAGCTTACTGTATTCCTGCAAAAAGGACAAAGAACCCAAAGATAATTATACCATTAACGGCATACACGAGATCAGCTTTGGAAACCAGATTACCGATACGATGTTTTTCTCCGTTGATCTGCTCCCAGGTGGAGCACAGGAAATGGTAGACTTACACCTAGAAGGGCTTCCCGAAGACCTCAGTGCAACATTTTCCAAGGCATCCGGCACTCCAAGCTTCAATAGCTTGTTGACCATCAAAAGGCAGGAATCGTCTACCGGTACCCACTATGCACAATTGATCGGTATATCCCCAAACGGGAAAAGAAAAGCTTATGCTGTAAAAGTAGTCGTGCCGCCATTGAGGGATATGCGTTTTGACGGGAAATACTTTAAAGTAACCGAAA
>DATJDO010000218.1:0-3481 GCA_035497375.1 Chitinophagaceae bacterium
ATTACAAGGACATTCAAAAAGTGAAAAGACATACTTTGGCATGGAGTCGAAGAAATCCCTGGAATGACTATGGCTATTTTGAAATCATTTTACATAACGGAGAAAGAGTAAAATTTACAAGTTTATTGGTTTGCTCAACCCAGATGGAAACCTTTTTAGAAAACAATTATATTGTTATTGAAAAAGTTGAGGAATTATTTACGTGGGTAAGCTAAAAGCCGGTAAGAACACCAGCGGCGTGAAATGCTTAGAAACGTATATAGTCGATAATAAACGTTTATTATCTTAGGGTAGCGCAAATACAACTGTTGGTATCAATACATTCGTTTCCGAAAAGCAGCAATAGATAGTAGCCCAACACATTTCCAAAACAAAAAAAGGCTGCCCTTGCGGACAGCCCATTATTGTTGACAACCCCATTGGCTTACCCCTTCACTTTACTTTGATGGTATAAATACCGCTCATAGCTATCGTCCATTTCCTTGATCCAGGGGGTATGGTGTTTTTCCGATTCGGTGCCGGTGATCACAGAGGTATACGTCTTGTCGCGGTAACTTAAAATATCTTCATCTTTATCACGCAGCCACTGCTTGAACATAGCGGCCACCGCATCCAGATCAAATGGGGGATAATCCGTCAGGGAAATCAGTTCCTTGACATAGGCCGTTTGAAAGTCAATTTCATCATCATGCGTTTGGCAGGCGGCGTACAGGTCCAGCCATTTTTCAATATCGGCCTGCCTTTCTTCTTTTCCGGGCAGTGCGATTTTACCCATCATCACATCTCTGGCAAACCAGGCCTGCGCATCAAACATGTTGAACGTAAAATACTGATCCTGCATGCCCAGGTATATCAGTTGCGGGAGTTCATTGAACACAATGCCTTTATAAATGCCGTCGGGGTAAAGGCAGTTTTTGGTTTTTAACCGTAAGATGTCGGGCAAAAAGGGAAATTTATGCTGATAGCCGGTGCACATGATAACGGCATCAAAACGCTCCTTGCTGCCATCGCTAAAATAAGCCACATCGTTATGGAAATGGGTTACCAGCGGTAACTCTTTCATTCCTTCGGGCCAGTTCATCCCCAGCGGCCGGCTGCGGTAGCTGATGGTAACCGAACGGGCGCCATGCTTGTAACTTTGAATGCCGATGTCCTCGGCCGAATAGCTGCTGCCAATCAGCAAAACATCCTTGCCTTTAAATTGGTCGGCGCCCCTGAAGTCATGGGCATGCATCACCGTTCCGGGAAAGTTTTCGATGCCCTTAAAATGGGGCATATTGGGTGTAGAAAAGTGTCCGGAGGCCACTACCAAATAATCAAATTCTTCAGCATATGTGCGGTTAGCCGCCAGGTCATCCAAAATCAGCGTAAACTTTTTTGTTTCGGGTTGATACGACACCCACCGTACGGCCGTATTAAAACGAATGTACTGGCGTACATCGCTTTTTTTCACCCGCCCCTGAATATAATCGAAAAGCACGGGCCGGGGCGGATACGAAGAGATGGGTTTGCCAAAGTGTTCATCAAACGAATAATCGGCAAATTCCAGGCATTCTTTCGGTCCGTTCGACCACAAATACCGGTACATGCTTCCGTGCAGCGGTTCGCCATAGGGACCAAGACCAGTGCGCCAGGTATAGTTCCACAAACCACCCCAATCGTCCTGCTTTTCAAAGCACACAATTTCCGGGGTTTCCATTCCTTTTTTTTCAGCAGATTTAAATGCTCTTAACTGCGCCAGTCCGCTGGGGCCGGCACCAACAATTCCAACTCTTTGCTTCATCATTTAATAAATACAGTTTAGGTAATGAAATCTCCGGACAACGATAACATATTACTAAAACATGCTTCAGAAAAGCTTCCTATGTGAAAAGGCAACAAGAGCCAGTTTGATCAGGAATTTTTGCGCTTTTAGCAGGTGCCTTCGTTGCCGTGCAAGAAAGCAGTGTGTTGAAAAGAGGGTAAATAATGGATCGTTTGCCCCTCTCAGATTATCGGATGACCCGGATTATTTGCTTTGTAAAGGTACGAAAAAGGCTGCGGGTGAGGCTCGTTGCCCCTCCGCTATTCATGACTTTTAACATCTGGCTGTGGTAAGAACTACAGTTCTTGAAAGGAACAAGCAGTATACCTTGTTGGTGTTCGGCTTCTATAGTTTTTTCGTGAATGCCTTTGTTGATATTGTTCGTTTGACATGACAGACTGGCCCACATTAAATTGATCCATAACAACAAAAATAGTACTGCACGGTATTGCCTTTCCCGACGAGATGTCCGCTGCGGAGTCTTAAAATTTAAAGTATCTATCGCGGCACTCGTCGTAACACCATCATAGCAACAGTCATTCTATCCCATACTTCAATTCTGCCAGCACATCCAAATAATCTTTCACTTTGTAACCGGCTTTATCACCATCATAAAATCTTACAGCCGATGTCTCACTGAAGGCCTTTGTGCAGTGGCTTGTGGACCCGGCGTGTTAGTAGATTGTTCTAAATAACTCCGTCGATACCACGGCCAACACATAAAGCAAAGAGTGAGTCCCGGCGGGGAAAAAGAAAAGAATTTGCAAAGAGCTCCTTGCTTTTTGGCGAAGCCGTGTACAAACGTTTATTATCTTAGGGTGGCGCAAATACAACTGTTACCAGCCATTCATTGAGACGCCTTAAATTCATATCTGTATTCCTGTTGACACTCTGTTTTGGATGTAAAAACAAGATAAGCGTGTCTTCATTGACGTTAGAGAAGCTACTAAACGACCCTTCCGCAAAGATTTTGTTGACAGATACTTCTAAGGGATATATTTCTGAGTTAAGAGATTTGGGAACTGATACAATTGTTGGTGGATTTTATGAGTTCTACCCTAACGGTAAACTAAAAAATTATGAATTTTTCTATGATAGAAAGGAAGACTCCTCTGCAGCTTTCATAAAACAGTATGGTGACTCTATAATCTCTTTTTCAGCATACGGCGAATATTTCGATAGTACTGGCAAACTTGAGCGGGTGCAATACAACCCGTTTGTGTACTCACTTATTAGAATAAAGAAAGACTGTATTGTTAATTTCAAACTCTATTTTTTCGCACTTGATAAAGAATATGATTTCATAAATATTAGAACATCGAATGACAAACAATTCAAACTAAAGCCACAACCTGACACCCTTTATACCAATATGAAGTTTGTTTCCTTTGAAACAGAAGCCAAAGGCCTTGACAGTCTCTTTGCTTATGTTTCAGCCGACTATAAGAACCTGAACTGGGGTACGCATCAGACATTAAGCGACACAGTGCTAGTAAAGGTATGCGCAAACAAACGAGGAAGATAGAACGGCTGGTAACAGGAGCTTGCCAATATACCTGCTGAAGAACAAGTGCTGAACTAAAGTACAATGTCGAACATTTGTAATAAATTTAAGCTGACGGAATGCTATGCCGGTACATCGGCAAGCCCTAATCCGTTGGCGGTCAGTTTAGAACG
>DATJDO010000219.1:0-3508 GCA_035497375.1 Chitinophagaceae bacterium
TTTCAAAAAGAGTAATGAAATCCTGCAGGGAAAAAGCAGCAACACGCTCTGTATAATGCCTCGGTACCCCGCTGGCATCTGTAAACCGGATGTGTTTGATGATATGATGCCCGTCGTAGTCTTTCTGGATATCGAAAACGATGCCTTCCCGCTCTATTGTTTCATAGGGTTTTAATTGCTGCAATACCCAGTCGCTGTTCAGGTAGTCGATCACCAGGGTGCCGCCTTTTTTTAAAGCCCCGGCAAAGGAATTGGCTGCCAGCTGGTTGTCCCGCTCCGTGGCAAAATAACCGAAGCTGGTAAACAGGTTGAAGGCGTAGTCGAAATAGTTGATATAAAAGGGCAGGCGCATGTCATGCACAAAAAAGTGCAGGTTGTCCTGTTCGTGTTCCAGTGCTTTCTCGATCCTGTTTTCTGCCAGGTCTATACCGGTAACGTCGTAGCCATTGTTGGCAAACTGTATGGCAAAGCGGCCTTCCCCGCAACCGATATCCAGCATCCTGCTACCGGCGGGAGGTTCCAGGAATTGAATGAGGGACTCTGTAAAGTCTTCCGCCTCATTCGCATCACGGTTTTGGTACAGCACTTTATAATAGGGTGAATTAAACCAAGACTCGAACCATGTTTTCTTTTCCATATCAATGGCGCGAAAATACTGTGTTTTCGGCATTTGGGAAAGGAAATCAGCAAGGATATACTGCTGTTGTTTCCATACGCATGGTAAAAAATCAAAGAAACGCTTAGGGGTAAACACGTCTTCTGTTGTCTTAACTCAAAACAAACCATTTTTTATGCACTTGCTCCGTAGTATTTTACTCATCACCCTTAGCTCCCTTTTTGCCTTGAAGGGTATAGCCCAGACGCTGACCCAGACGATTCGTGGCCGCATCGTAGATGCCGATTCGCGCAGCAAGGTAGCAGACGCCAACATCATCATACCGGGCAGCAGCCCGCTGATCGGCACCTCATCAGACAGCAACGGCAATTTTAAGCTCACGGACGTGCCGGTAGGCCGCCAGAACCTGCGGATCAGCCTGCCGGGTTATGAAGAAAAACTGATGCCCAACCTGCTCATCGTAGCCGGGAAGGAAACCGTGCTGGAAATCGCCCTTCGAGAATCGTTTACAGGGCTTAAAGATGTGGTAGTGACCTCCAGGCCCGACAAATCGCGCGTAGCCAATGATATGGCTGTGGTATCGGCACGTAGTTTCAGCGTGGAAGAAACCAAACGTTATGCAGGCGCTATCAACGACCCAGCCCGTATGGTGGCTTCGTATGCCGGTGTGAACTCAGACGGGAGTGGTAACAACGATATCATCGTCCGGGGCAACAATCCCCGCAATATACAATGGCGGCTTGAAGGAGTGGAGATCCCCAACCCAAATCACTTTGCTTCCGAGGGCCTGACAGGAGGTCCGATCAATGCGCTGAACAGCCAGATGCTGGCCAATTCAGAATTCTATACCGGTGCCTTCAACCCGCAGTATGGTAATGCCCTGGCAGGTATCTTCGATATGAAACTGCGCACAGGAAATAATGAAAAAAGAGAATACAGTTTCTCTGCCGGGGTGCTGGGTACGGACTTCACGATGGAAGGGCCTTTCAAAAAAGGCGGTAAAAGCAGCTACCTGGTCAACTACCGCTACTCTACCCTGGCCTTCCTGGACCAGCTGAAGATCGTGGACTTCAATGGTGTTCCGAAGTACCAGGACGGGTCGTTTAAGATCTTCCTGCCTACAAAACACTTCGGCAACTTTACTGTATTCGGACTCGGTGGCCGCAGTACGATAAAACTGGAAAACTTTGACGAAGTACAGGAAGACAAACTGATTGAAAGGATGAACCAGACCAGCAAACTGGCCGTTGCCGGGGTCAGCCAATACCTGCCCCTCAATGACAAGATATACCTGCGCAATACCATATCCTTTTCCAACAATGGCAGCAAAGGAGTGAGCGAACGACCGACAGATACTATGGGCTTCAGGGAATACTTCAGCGCCAACCTGAACAATAATGTAGCCCGTGTAGCCAGTACCCTGAATATGAAACTGAACGCCAGGAACCAGGTACAGGCAGGGCTTATTTATTCCGCTTATTTCTTCGATTTCAAAAGCAAATACTTCGACGAACCCACGCAAACATACATTACAGAACAATCCAATAAAGGTGATGCAGGGTTGATCCAGGGCTTTGTCAGCTGGCGCTGGCGCATTACCCCGCAGATTACCCTGGTGAATGGCCTGCACACGCAAAAAACCTCATTGAACGATCAGCTCAGCATCGAACCGCGTTCGGCCCTGCGTTATGATTTTGCCGGCAACCAGGCCCTGACGGCAGGCTTTGGCATACACAGCAAAATGGATGCCTTACCCAACTACTTTGCCCTCGTGAATGGTACCACGCCCAACAGCCATATGGGATTGGCAAAGGCACGACACTATGTACTGGGCTATGAAAATAAGCTGAGCAAGCAACTGTTTATGAAGGTGGAGGCGTACTACCAGGACTTGTACAACATCGGTATCGAAAACAGCAAGACCAGCACTTACTCTTTACTGAACCAGGATGAAATGTTCACCAGCCGGGCTTTGGTCAACCAGGGCAAGGGCCGGAATATGGGCCTCGAGCTGACCCTGGAACGCTATTTCCACAAAAACTACTACTTCCTGGTGACGGGATCTGTATTTGACTCCAAATATGTGGCAGGCGACGGCATCTGGCGCAATACCCGCTACAATGGCAACTTCACCAGCAATTTCCTGTTTGGCAAAGAGTTTATACTACGCAGCAAAAATGGCCGGAACCGCGTGCTGGGCATTAATACCAGGACATCTTTCCTAGGTGGCCGAAGGTTACTACCCATAGACCTGGCAGCTTCGCAGGCGGCAGGCAGGCCGGTGTATATTGACAACAAAGCTTTTGAACAAAAGAACGATGATGTGTTCTCTATCAACCTGGGCATCGTGTACCGTATGGACCGCAAGCGCACCAGCCACGAAATCAAACTGGACATACAGAATATAACGGGCAACAGTGCGGATATTGACTATTACTACAATAGCACAACGGGCAAGATCAGCAGCATCAAACAGCTGTCTACCCTGCCGGTACTGAGTTACACCATCAATTTTTAGTTCCGTACCAGAATAGCAAAAGCCGCTTACGATCCGTAAGCGGCTTTTATTTTAAGACCTGTAAGGTTTCAAAAAACTTATAGGTCTGGAGGAAATTACCGGTCTTTTTGCTTCAGCAATTTTTGCGTACCGATGATACGGCCTTCGGCATCCGTTATGCGCAGCAGGTACAGGCCATCGGCAAAAGGCGACATATCCAGCTCACGGGCTTCTTTACTGTACAGCAATACTCTGCCGCTCAGGTCTGTAAGCGTCGCCTGTATTGGGAAAGGCGCTCTGACCTGTACTACAGACGAGACCGGATTGGGGAAGATGCGGATATCCTGCCCGGATGCCGTTTCATTGACTGAAAGGATAGCAACATCAATGGTGTC
>DATJDO010000220.1:0-4543 GCA_035497375.1 Chitinophagaceae bacterium
ATTGCAGTCTCGGGTGAAAGGAAAACAGGAAGGGAAAGATGATACAAAAAAAATCGACCAGCAGGTAAGTATATTGTTCCGCCATTTTATTTACTGCTTTGTAAGGCTTCGCGGAAATACTTCATCGGCACCCAAAGCATACCGAAGCATTCCCCTTGTTCCCTGCCCAGGTGCTTGTGGTGCACTTTATGCGCTTTGCGCAAGGCACGGAAATAAAAATTGTCCGTGCGGGTAAAGAGTTTGAAGCGTTGATGAATGAAAATATCATGTACCAGGAAATATGCTGCCCCATACAAAGTGATGCCGATGCCGATAAAAATCATAAAAAGAAGACCCGGCACAAAGGTGCCCAGCAGGAAAAACCCCATAGACAACACTGCGAAGATGACAAAGAAGACATCGTTCCATTCCAGGAAGTGGCTGTGATCTTTATTGTGGTGATCGTCGTGCAGGCGCCAGCCGATACCGTGCATGATGTATTTATGCGTCAGCCAGGTAACACCCTCCATCAGCACGAAAGTGAGCAGGGTCAGTGCTGAATAAAGTAATCCTGTCATTCTGCTGCTCTTTTCAGTTTTATAAAAATAAGTTTGAACCATTCCGTGAACAGGGCCGGCTGCTCGGCAAGCTGTACCGCAATATCTTCCATCTTCCGGTATGCCCATGCCGCCACCTCATCCGGGTTGGCCTGCGGCACATCATCTGTATAGCCAAAATATACATGGTCGTACTCATGCTCTGTCATACCATCATCGAGGTCTGCTTTGTACAGGAATGAAAACTGGTGGTGCAGCAGGCAGTGCAAACCCATCTCTTCCGACAGCCTGCGCTGTGCAGCAGCCAGAAGGTCTTCGCCCGGCCTCGGATGGGTGCAACAGGTATTGGTCCACAGCAGGCCGGAATGGTACTTTTGGGCAGCCCGCTGCTGCAGCAGCATTTCACCCTTACTATTGAATATAAACACCGATATAGCACGATGCAGAGCGGCCGCTTTATGCGCGGCCATCTTTTCCATAATGCCCAGTTCCTTATCTCTTTCGTCTACCAATTGTACCCACTCCATTGCTACAGGTTTTTAATCGTTTGTTTCTCGTTACTGCTGCATAACTTATGATCCAGCAGATAGGCCCTGATCTGTTCATGCAATGCTTTATCCTGTACCGCAGTTTTTTTAAGATAGCGGATCAGGAAATCCTTATCTTCAGCCAGTTCATCGCGGTAATTGAGGATAGCCGGCACATTGTCCTGTATGCAAAACCGCATGAATCTAAGTTCGGCATTATTCCGGTCTTTTTCAATCGCCTGCTCCAGCATTTTTTTACCCCTGTTAAAATACCCCAGCTTGTTGAAAGGCCCGTAGACATGGTTGCACATCATCAGCTCTGCCATGGCTTTGTAGCCCAAAAGTGTCGGGTGACCTGAATTTTGTATCTGCCGGGTATGGCTATAAAATGTACGGGCAGACTGGCTGCTTTTCTGTGACTGCTCCATCAGGAGGCGATAATACTGAAGATCAGGCGAAAAAGCCCGGCCCGCCTGCGACAGTAACATAATCATCATATACAAAACAGCTTTCTTCATAAAACGCCAAAACTGTGTTTTAGATACGAGCCGGCCAGCAGGCTCATTTTTTTGTAATTATTGATGCGCACACGTTCCTGCATCACGCTTGCAGAAGGCAGGGCTTTGATTTTGGCAAAAAGCGCTTTGTAATAAACGTAAGCCACATATACCCCAAAACGCGACGAAACAGGTAATTGCCGGATTGCTGCCAGTGCTTCATCAAAATCCTGCTGGATTTCGAGCTCTATGGCTGCCTTATCCTGCTCGGAAAACCGGGCCATATTAACCGCCGGAAAATAAATCCTGCCCAGATCAGCATAGTCGGCTTTAAGGTCGCGCAGGAAATTGACTTTCTGAAAAGCCGCACCCAGCTTCATCGCTCCTGGCTTCAATTGCTCATACAAACTTTCATCACCTTCAGTAAATACCCTCAGGCACATGAGGCCTACAACCTCCGCCGAACCCAATATATAGGTGCAGTACGATGCCCGGTCGTGCGTATCCAGGCCAAGGTCCATCGCCATGCTCTGCAAAAAACACTCGATGAGCTCCCGCTCTATACCATACTGCACTACTACCGATTGAAAACTGTTCAACACGGGGTTCAGGCTGATTTTCCTTTCAATGGCCTTCCAGGTTTCCTGCTTAAACTCCTCCAGGAGACTGGCCTTTTCATAATCGTGAAACGAATCGACAATCTCGTCGGCGCAGCGGACAAAGCCGTAGATGCTGTATATGGCATCATGAAACTTCCGGTGCAGGCAGTGGATGCCCAGCGAAAAGCTCGTGCTGTAGGTCTTGGTGATCAGTTTACTGGTACTGACCGATACGGTATCGAATAGCTGTTTCATTTCATCGCTTATTTTTAAGGTATTGGTGTGCTTGTTCTGCCGCCAGGCGCCCGGAGATCAGGGCTGGAGGTACACCCGGCCCGGGTACAGTGAGCTGGCCGGCATAAAACAAATTGGCCACTTTACGGTTTTTTAGTTTCGGTTTCAAAACGGCTGTTTGCCGCAGCGTATTAGCCAACCCGTACGCATTGCCCCGGTAAGCGTGGTAATCGCGGGTAAAATCGTTGATGCAGTAGCTTCTTTTATAGATAATGTCGTCTTTAAAGCACTCACCGGTGTGTGCTTCTATGCGGCCGATGAGCTTGTCGAAATACAGTTCCCTTTGATCGTCTGTGTCTTCAAGCCCTGTAGCAATGGGCACCAGCAGGAAGAGATTTTCCATACCTTCCGGGGCGACACTATCATCCGTTTTGGAGGGGCAACACACATAAAAAAGCGGATCGGAAGGCCATTTCGGGTTCGTATAGATCTCGCGGGCATGCCGGTCAAAGTCGGTATCGAAATAGAGGTTATGGTGCAGCAAATTGTTGATCTTCTTTTTGACGCCTACATAAAAAATAAGACAGGACGGGGCAAAAGTTTTCCCGCTCCAATAGTCTTCTTTATAATTACGATATTCCTTGTCCAGCAGATGCTGCTCTACATGGTGATAATCGGCAGACGCGATGACCAGGTCCGAGCTTCTGAAGCCTGCACTGGTCTGTACCCCGCTCACTTTTTTGCTTGCTACATCGATCTTATCCACCCTTACCCCTGTGTGTATGGACACACCCAGTTCTCCGGCCAGGCTTTTCATGCCCTCTACGATCCTGCCCATGCCTCCCATAGGATAGTAGGTACCCTGTACCAGGGCGGCATAATTCATCAGCGTGTACAAAGCAGGGATTTTGTGGGGCATTGCCCCCAGGAACAATACCGGAAACTCCATCAGGTCTACCAGGCGATCATCCCTGAAGTAACGGCTGACATAGCTGTGTACATCGGTAAACATATGGGAACCGGCAATGCCCTTCAGCACATCAAGGCTGGCATATTCCAGCCAGGAAAACGCCGGTTTGTACACCAGCTGCTGCATACCGGTACGGTACTTAAAGGCCGCTTCTTCGAGGAATGTTTTGAGCTGCCTGGAACTGCCCGGCTCTACCCGCTCAAACAATTCATCAAGGGCAGTCCTGTCTGCCGGTACGGCCAGAACATCATCCCGGCCAAAAATGATCTGGAAACCAGGGTCCAGCTTTTTGAGGGTATAATAATCAGATGTCCGCTTCCCGAAACAGGCAAAAAAATCATCAAACACATCGGGCATCCAGTACCAACTCGGGCCCATATCAAACAGGAAACCCTGTTCGGAAAAGGAGCGGGCACGGCCTCCGGCCTGGGTATGCTGCTCCAGCACGTCCACCTGGTGTCCGCTTTTTGCCGCAAAGCATGCCGCTGCGAGACCTGAAAACCCACTTCCGATTACCGTAACCCTGGCCATTTATTTTGTTTAACTTTACAACAAACTTATTAAACAAAATAAGAGCGCCAAATATTCAGAAAAACATTAGAATATCCTTAGGATAACGGAGCAGCTTCAGGTTCCGGCTTTCTGTAAAAGGCGCTAACCTGTTTTCGTGGCCGGCCAGCAACAGTACCGTTTTTTTATATTGTGCAGACAGAGTGGTCTCCAGTTTTGTCAGTGGTTCTGTATAAGAATCTGAGGTGAGTAAGGCAAACAGGTAGTCCGGTTCCAGTAAACCGATAGTATACTCCAGCTCCTCAAATGGCACGCAGGGACCAAGATTGACGGCCCTATGCCCCCTGCTCCTGATCAGTAATTCACCAAACAGGGTACCGAGTTCATGCCATTCATGATGCGGAAGAAAGACCAGGAATTTTTTCTGTTCTTTAGCTGCCGATACAGATAGGGCATCTATCCTGGCCAGGAATTTCCGCCTGATGAGTGTGGAAGCAAAATGCTCCTGAACCGGCAGGGTTTCGTCGATACTCCAGAGCAGGCCGGTCTTATGCAGGAATGGATAAATAACGTCCAGCACTCCTCTCTCTACACCGTACTTCGTAAGTACCTCATCAAATACCATCGAAAAAGTATCTTCATCAAACAGCAACATCGCAGCAATGAGCCG
>DATJDO010000221.1:0-9496 GCA_035497375.1 Chitinophagaceae bacterium
GAGGAGCCCGCGTACATGTAGCAGGTGGTACAGAGGCCTTACCCATAGAGCAGGCTACCGGATCCATGGACAAGACAGTATTTGAACTGGTATGGCAATATGCCCAAAAAGGTACCGGTGAAATTTGTGGCTTATGGAATTCAAGAGAAATATCGGGCTATGGAATCGGAAGTATTTTCCTGACCAGGGCAGCGGTAGCGATCTCTTCGCAGATCGGGCTCACGTCGCTTTTTGCACTCTGTGCCCCCTACACGGTAAAACTGGCAGAATGCGTAGGATACAGGATTGATCCACGTATAGGTAACAACGGTACTTTTTATTATCCTAAGATCGATCTCCTGGCAACAACAATGGTACTGGAAGATATAACAGGCCTCAGCGGGGCCGCTGAAGAGGACAGGGATGCCATCATGCTCCTGCGGGGAAGCCTGACACAAAACAGGGAAGAAATACTCCGGAAAAAGAAGATCGATATCCATTACGAGCTGAAAATTGATCATCTGGATCAATGGGATTTACAACAAGTCATTGAAAATGTCCGAAAAAATCAGCCGCTGACAGATACTTCCGGCAAGACCTTAAACATTATGTAACGAAATGGCTCAGAAACACTATAATGCCGCCTATCTTGAAGATACAGCAACTTTTCTTCAGGGGCTGAAAACATATTCCTATACTCCCTTCCTGCAAACGAAAAACGGTACCGTCATAGACTTGGGTTGCGGTACTGGTATCGATGTTCTTAAACTCTCCCACACCTTAGGCAATGCTGTACAGGTAGTTGGTATTGACCATGATGCGGCCCTGCTGGAAAAAGGAAAACTGGCTGCAGAAGAAGGACAAAATGTTGATTTTATTTGTTCAGAAGCCACCCGTATCCCCTATGATACGGACAGTATCGAGGGTTTAAGAGCCGAAAGGCTGATCCAGCACCTGGTGCAACCGGACGAGACGATAAAGGAAGCCAAAAGGGTACTGAAACAAGGCAAACCCCTGGTACTGGTGGAAACAGATTGGGCCAGCCTGGTATTTTATCATGGCGAAGTAGCGGTGCAGCAAAAACTGATCCATTACCTTACGGAAGTCAAGATCAATAATGGGTATGCAGCCCGTAAGCTGACCCATTACCTTGAGGAAGCCGGCTTACAAGGGATCAAAACAGAGATTTTTCCCTTTACCTTAAAAAGCCTTAAAGAGGCGAACGATTACCTTTGGATAGAATTGATCCTGGGCGAAATGAAAGAGAAGCAGTATCTGTCGGAGCAAGAGCATGAGCAGTTCCTTTTCTCCTTAAAAAAAGCAGACCAAAACCAATATTTTGCCTGTTCAATTAATATAGTTGTCGTATCCTCAATCAAATAAGACCAGTGAGCAGACTAGCGTCCATTTTCCTTTTAATTTTCACACTTTTTACGTCCTATTCTTTTGGTCAGACGGTTCTTACAGACCAGACAGGGGATATAGTCATCGGCAAACAGCTTAGTGTTTTACAAGTCGACAAAGAACTGACTTTCGAAGACGTAGTCAAATCTCCGGATTTTAAACAGAATGATAAAGATATCCCTAACCTTGGCCTTACCCCTTACTCCGTATGGATAAAGTTTTCGGTTACCAATAACAGCAGCCAGGAGCATTTCCTCTTTAATGTAGCTTACCCGATCCTGGATGAAGTTGAGCTCTTTGTGCCGGGTGATACAGGATTTAAAAGGATATTTATGGGCGAGGTATTTCCCTTCGCTCACAGAAAGTACAAAGCTCCGTCTTATATTTTCGACCTGGACGTGGCCAAAGGCAGTACGCTTACTTATTACCTGAGGATCAAAAGCGCAGAACAGATTATTGTGCCGCTTTCGATCAGTGAGCCGGTAACCCTATGGCATGGTCAGTCGAGGGAAAACCTGATTTCCGGAATTTACCTGGGGGTCATTCTGATTATGTTCTTTTACAACCTCTTCCTGTTTTTTTCTGTTAGAGACAGAAGTTACCTTTACTATGTGGTCTATGTCCTTTTTGCGGGCCTTACTCAGCTCGGTATCAAAGGATATACTTATCAATACCTGTTTCCTGCAACACCAGCATTTCAACTGCTGAGCGTGATCATTTTTGCCTGTATAAGTTGTCTGGCAGCCATTTTATTCACCCGCAGGTTTCTGCTCACACAAAAGAATGCTCCCAAATCAGATAAAGGGTTGCTTGTGTTGATCCTGTTCTTCGTGGCAGCTATTGCCTGCACGCTGGTCGGAAAAATCCAAACTGGCTTCCAGCTGATGCAGATGAGTACCAGTCTTTTTTCCTTTGGAGTGTTCGGCATTTCCTTTATGGTTATGGTGAAAGGTTTCGAGCCGGCCCGTTACTTTTTTGCCGCCTGGTCAGTACTGCTGGGCGGGTCCATCATTTTCCTGTTGAAAGACTACGGTGTACTGCCGTACAACTCCCTGACCAGCTACGCCATGCAGGGCGCCTCTGCGATTGAAATGGCTTTACTGTCTTTCGGTTTGGCCAATAGCATCAACATCTTGAAAAAAGAAAAAGAAGCAGAGCAACTCAAAGCACTGGCTGCCGCCCGGGAAAATGAGCGGATTATTATGGAGCAGAATGTGATGCTCGAAGAAAAAGTAGCGGAGCGTACGGCCGAGCTGAAGGAAACCAATGAAGATCTGAATACAACCCTGGAGGATCTAAAACAGGCTCAATCGCAACTGGTAGAGGCCGAAAAAATGGCTTCTCTGGGTCAGTTAACTGCAGGTATTGCACACGAGATCAATAACCCGATCAACTTTGTGACCAGCAACGTAGCGCCACTGAAGCGTGATGTAAAAATGATCTTTGACACCATTGAATTCATCGAACAGGTGGGGCTTGAAGAAATCAGCCTTGATGCAAAAAAGAAAAAGATACACGACTTTAAAGAAGACCTGGATTACGACTACCTGAAAATAGAAGTAGACCACCTGCTGAATGGTATCTATGAAGGATCTTCGCGAACGGCAGAGATCGTGAAAGGCCTGCGTATTTTCTCCCGCGTTGATGAAAACGACCTGAAAAAAGCAGACATGAATGAAGGCATAGACTCTACACTCATTATTGTGAATAACCTGCTCAACAGCTCAATTCAGGTAATCAAAGATTACGCCAACCCTATCCCGCTGATCGAATGTTACCCGGGTAAGCTCAACCAGGTATTCCTCAATATTATCACCAATGGCATCTATGCCATCCGGCAAAAGCATGGAGACAGTAACACCGGCATACTGACCATCCGTACAAAGGTCTCTGATGAGCATGTCACTGTGGAACTTACCGATAATGGTATCGGGATGGATGAGACCACCCAGCATAAGATTTACGAACCATTCTTTACCACAAAAGATGTGGGAGAAGGCACGGGCCTTGGCATGTCTATCGTGTACAATACCATCAAGAAACACAATGGCACGATAAAGCTGGTATCAAAACTGGGAGAAGGTACTTCCTTCTTTATTCAGTTGCCCATCATCATGACCGATCAACAAACTGTGCCGGTGAAGTAAAAGCAACAACCAACCAATCGTATAAATATGAAAGTAAAAATCCTGTATATAGATGATGAACCGAATAACCTGATCAGTTTTAAGGCGTCCTTTCGTATGCATTACCAGATCTTTACGGCTACCACAGCTATGGAAGCCGTTTCGGTAATGATCGAGAATAAAGACATTAAAGTCATTTTTTGTGACCAACGCATGCCCAATGTGACAGGGGTTGATCTTCTGGAGCAATTGAAAAGCCTTTTCCCTCTGCCGGTAAGAATACTGATCACCGGTTATGCTGATATTGATGCGGTGATCGATGCGATCAACAAAAGCAATATCTTCCAGTACATTAAAAAACCCTGGAAAGAGGAAGAAGTACTCAATGTCATTGAAGAAGCTGTAAAGCATTACAATGCCAATTCCATGCTTTCGGTACGCAATCAGGAGCTGCAGACAGCCTATAAAGAGCTGGATAAATTTGCATATAGTGTGAGCCACGATATCCGTGGTCCGCTGGCCGGCATACTCACCGGTATCGATTACCTGCAATATTCTGATGACATCAATGAAGTGAAAGAATTGCTTTCGATGATGAAAAAATCCCTGCACCAGCTGGACGATTATATCATTGCCATGCACCAGTACTATAATCAGCAGAAAGGACAGGTTGTAGTGGCTGATATTGACTTCAAGCAGTTGGTTCAGGAAAATCAGAATATCTACTCTGTATTTGCTGATGCTAATAATATTGCGTTTGAGTCAAACGTAGTGCAGAACGAAGTATTCAAAAGTGACCTGGTTTCTTTGAAATTGATTGTCAACAACCTGCTGTCCAATGCCTTCAAGTATATTAAGAAAGATAGCAGCGACAAAAAAGTGAAACTGAACATTGAAGTCAAAAGCGGCCTGGCTACCATTACTGTCGAAGATAATGGTGTGGGAATGCCCGAAGATGTGCTGGACAAAATATTCGAATTGCATTTTCGCTCTGAAACAAAAGAAGCTGGTTTCGGCTTCGGGCTCTTTAACCTGAAGGGAGCCCTGATGAAGTTGAATGGCCAGATCGATGTGCAGTCTGCAGAGGGTGTAGGGTCTGCTTTCAAGATCACGATACCCGGGCTTTGACACCCTAAAAACTGGTATAAGATAAGGCACCCGGCTCTCTGTAAGACCGGGTGCTTTTTTATAGAACAATACTTCCTACAACAAAATCTAAGTTAAAACCACAGTCTCCTAGATAAAAGATCGTACGTTTGAGTCACCGCAAATCTGATTATGAAAATCCAGCGCGCTTCATCAGTCAACGAAACCGTAGCCAGGCTTATTTTTTTAGTGCTTCCTACCGCATGCGTGGGCTATTTCATGTTGTGGAATGCCAACCATTATTTTACGATACTCGAAAATCACGCGCAGGAGCAAACTGTTTATCTGCTTTCAGGTATGGCCTTGGCCTGTATTTTTTATGCCTTCAGGTTCCGCTTCCTTACGACATCCCTTGTTTTGTTTGCAGCGTTCTGGTTAGTGTACAAAGGATTGGACAGTACGGCTATAGGCGAGTTTGATACTTTCTTTCTTTCCGTTCGTTTTCTCATCTTCAGCGTACTGTTTTCTGCCGGTTGGATGGCAGGAGCTGCATTCAGTCGCTGGCGCTATGCCCATTACCTGATCTCCGGTATCGTGCTGATCACCAGTATCCTGCTCATTGCAAAGCAGAAAACGGATACCGTCAGCCACCTGTTTCAGGCTTTCCTTCCCGCTGTTTTATACAGCTTCTACCTCATTTTTGCAGCAGAGCAGATTTACAATTACCAGGATAAATCTCAAAAATTCTGGTGGTTTATGAGCCGGAGGATCGTGCTGTTTGTATTACTGGCAGGGTTGATCAGCTGGGGGGTTATGAACCGTATGCGCCAGCAGTTTGAAACAGCAGTAGCCAATGCGGGCGGCCAAGGTGAAAAAGGGGATGAAAATGGCATGCTCAAAAAGAACAAGGATGGCAACTTCGACCTGAAAGATTATTCTCAGCTCAGAAGCAACCAGGGACGTAGCAATGAGCTGCTGTTCGCTGCACACATCGATAACTTCTTCCCGGGTACGGATATGCCCAATCCGCTCTACCTTACGGCATTCTATTATACCAAATTCGATACCAGCACCGAAACCTTTGAGCGAGATGCACAAATCCCCAAGAACGATCTTTTTGAACCCGACCCTTCAAAAATCCCACTCTACAGCACCCGGTCCGACTCCTCGGTGATCAAAAACGGCATGGCCAGTAAAGGCAGAAAAACGGTGGAGATCGAAGTATACAGTAAAAAGCTGTCACCGGAAACCTACCTGGCCCCCAATATTGGCTTTTTCGTTCAGCCCATTACCATAGAGAAAGATTACCGCGATCAGTTCCGGTCTGCATTCAGGGCAAAAGGTTACGTCAGCGAATTGAATTCGGCTTACTTTATCTAAAATGCTAAAGATCCGCAGATCAAACAGTTCCAGGAGCAACGGTTTGCTATTCTCCGCGATGCGGAAAGTTACGCTCAGACCGATAAGACCTTCATGGACTACTATACCCGCATGCCCAGGGATGCAAAGTTCCAGCGTATCACCGCACTGGCACAGAAAGTAGCCGGTAATGCGAAGACACCGGTAGACAAAGTGCTGGCCATACGCGACTATTTTTTGTCCAAAGATGAAGACGGAAATCCCCTGTACTCCTATACCGATAACCCTGGAGTACCGGATATCCCCAGTGCATCCAAACTAATGTATTTCCTTTTTGACAATCATAAAGGATATTGCGCGTATTATGCCGGAGCTACACTGTTTATGCTGCGTTCTTTGGGTATTCCCTCACGGATTACAGTCGGTTTCCTGACTATAGACCGCAGCGATAAGAATAAAGGCTGGTACTGGTACTATGCCGATCAGGCGCATGCCTGGGTACAAGTGTATTTTCCTGGCTATGGCTGGCTGGACTTTGATACCACTGTAGGCGACGACGAAGCCCAGCAAAGCCCCTCACCGGATGGCACCCCACCCATGCAGCCTCCGCATGCCTGGTTTGCCAGTGAAGGAGAAATAGTGGCAGTAGACACCTTGCGCAAGACAGTAAAACTCAAAACGGGACAGATCTTATTTCACGATAAGGAGTACACTGCAAAACAGGGTGGGGCAGAGGTATTACTAGATGTGAGCATTGCGAATATCCAGCGCGACAGCGTCAACATCAGCATTACACAAGTGAAGCCAGGCGATTCGGCCACTGCAGTAAGCTATGCAGAAGTGCTGAAAAAATTACCAGACGGACAACCTGGAGCATCAGCAGAAAGTATCCTTGCCAGGATCCCCTCACCCCTGCCAACAGACGATGTGTATCTAAAGAAAACACCACAGCAGGTAAAAGAAGAATTGTTGCAACAACAGAAAGCCGAACAGCCGTTTTCTTACCGTAAACTGTTGCTGACCACAGGCCTGGTCATTTTGCTGTTCCTTTGTTTTTTCTTCACCATTCCTTCCCTCATCCTGGCCTGGTACAGGTTCCGGAGCAGGAATGCTGCCACCGTGGAACACAGGGCCTATTGGCAATACCGCGGACTGGGCTTCTACCTGCACCAATTGGGCTTCTACCGCGGAGCTCAGACACCCTTGCGCTATGCGGCAGACACCATAGATGCCCGTTTCGGCACCCCCTTTACCCGCTTTATGAATGTCTTCCTGAAAACAAAATACACTGACCGGAAACTGTCTGCCGCTGATGCAACAACACTTGCGGTCACCGAACAGCAAACCATACAGCAGATCAAAGCACAGATCCCGGCTGGCAAACGCCTGAATGCATTTTTGCGGCCGCTTCGCTCTTTTACTTACCTCAATCATAAAAACCAGACTTAAAAAAAGCTATTCTATGCGCATCGGACTCATCAGGGAAAGAAAAGATCCACCAGACACAAGGGTACCCTTCACACCAAAGCAATGTGTGGAAGTGATGGAAAAATACCCGGGTATACAAATTGTCGTGGAATCTTCTCCCAACCGCTGTTATACAGATGAAGAATATAGACGCGAAGGCGTACCTGTAGTAAGCGATATGCGTGATTGCGAAGTGTTGCTTGGTGTGAAAGAAGTGCCGGAAGAAGAACTGATTGAAGGGAAAACCTATTTCTTTTTCTCACATACCAAAAAGATGCAGCCTTACAACCGTGGTCTGATGCAGGCTATGATCCGAAAGCATATCCGTATGATCGATTACGAATGCCTGACCCACACAGACGGACAGCGCATTTTAGGATTTGGTTTTTTTGCGGGAGTAGTAGGGGCACATAACGGTATACTGACCTACGGCAAAAAGCATGGGCTGTATGAACTGCCTAAGGCAAATGATATCAATAGTTACGCAGACCTCCTTTCTTACTACGATCAGTTGCTGCTGCCGAATATTAAAATTGCGGTAACAGGTTCAGGCAAAGTAAGTTCCGGCATCCTGGAAATCATGTCTCACCTGGATATACAATCCATAGAGCCGGATGACTATATCACCAACGATTACGAATACCCGGTCTACACGCATCTGAAAGGAGGCTCTCTCTACCGACACCGCCAAACCGGTACCTACGGAAGAGAACACTTTCACCAGCACCCGGCTGAGTACGAAAGCCTGTTCCGTAAATTCCTGCCCCATACCGATATACTGATGAACGGCATTTACTGGGACAAACAAATACCGCGATTGTTTGAGCAGGAGGATATCACGAATACTGATTTTCGCATTAGCGTGATCGCCGACATTACCTGCGACCCCTATGGGTCTGTACCGATAAACATTGCCGCTTCCACGATAGCTGATCCTGTGTACGGAATTGAAAAAACGACCATGCAGCGAACTGCCCCTTTCCTGGATACACCTGAGGTTATTGACATAATGGCTGTTGATAACCTCCCCAATGAATTGCCACGCGATGCATCAAAGTACTTCGGGGCCCATTTTGAAAAGTATGTCCTGGAGGCACTGCTGGAAGGATATGACAGTGACCTGATACACAGGGCAACAATATGCTCCAATGGTAAGTTGAATAATCGTTACTCCTATTTGGAAGCATACGCATACGGGAGCTGATCATAAGTTTTTTTGACGCCGTTTAAACTTTATATCCTCAGGCAGGTCTTACGTGTGTACTAGGAAGTAACTCTTTTTTAAAAACACTTAAAATCTACAATTATGAAAGGCAGGATTTTTTTTGCAGCGTTTGCCCTTTTTATGTCTGTGGCTACCCTGGCAGAAGCACAACCCCGTGGTCGTCATGGCAACCATGATCGTAATGGCTACAACAATTATGACCGCGGATACAATAATGGAAGGGGCCACCACGGTAACAACGGATATTATCAGAACAGGGGCGGCTATAATAACGGCAATTGCAACGACGGTTATGGATATGGCCGTGGCAGAAGGGCATACCGTCGTCCGGTAACCTACTGCGCTCCTGCTCCGGTAGTGTATGCAGCACCTCCCCCATACTATGCGCCCCGCCCGGTTATGTATCGTGGCCGTCCGCGCGTGAACATTAATATCGGTTTCTAATATTGCACCTATATGCTGTAGCCTCAGGATGATCCTGAGGCTATTTCTTTTCAATGATTTATTGATACAAACTTTAAGGAAAGTGATGGTAAACAATCAATTCCGAGAGCTTATATTTGTAGCGTAGCTTGTGAAACGCTTTTTAAAAATACTCAGAAATATATTTTTGACATTTGTGGCATTGATTGCTATTGCCGCAGTATTGATCAATATGAGTTCTGTACAGACTTACCTGGCTCAGTATGCAACGAAAAAGCTTTCAGAAAAACTTCATACGAATGTCTGGGTACGGAATGTGCGCATCAATCTGCTGAATAATGTATTGCTGGAAGGCCTGTACATTGAAGACCAGCAAAAAGATACTCTGGCCTATATCGGTAAAGCGCAGGTAAGGGTTACCGATTGG
>DATJDO010000222.1:0-4674 GCA_035497375.1 Chitinophagaceae bacterium
TGCCGCAATGTGCTGATCTATTTCGACAAGGAGTTGCAAAACAGGGTATTCCATTTGTTCGATGCCAGCCTGGAACCCCTGGGCTTCCTTGCTGCAGGCTCGAAAGAAACACTAAAATTTTCTGACATTAACTTCCGGTACAAACAACAGGGAAAGGAAAAAATATGGAAGAAACAACGCTAAATCCGCCTGCCAAACTGGTGTTGATCGGCGGCTCTGCCGGTAGCCTTGACGCCTTGCTGCAGATCATTCCGCGCCTGCAGCAACAGTATCCCTACCCCATTGTTATTGTCGTGCACCGGAAAAGCCCGAACGACACCGTTTTATCCAGTCTGCTGGCCACCAAAACAGACCTTATGGTAAAGGAGATAGAGGAGAAGGACACCTTGGCTGCCGGAACGATCTATATTGCCCCGGGCGACTATCATACCCTGCTCGAGGAAGACCTGACATTCTCACTGGATTACTCCGAAAAGGTCAATTTCAGCCGCCCCAGCATTGACGTTATCTTCCAATCGATGACCGAGGTACTGGGCAATAAAGCAATTGGTGTGCTGCTCTCAGGGGCCAATGCAGACGGTACGGAAGGACTAAAATATATACAAAAAGCAGGCGGTATAACGATCGCACAGCAACCCTCTTCTGCCGAGGTTTATTATATGCCTGAGCACGCTATTGCCAGCCATGCGGTTCAGCATATCCTTGACCCGAACGCCATCGCAGATTTCCTGAACCAACTTTGAAAAGAAAGACCTGTAAGGTTTTTGAAACCTTACAGGTCTAAAAAAAATACCAACCTGTGGTGTAGTGCAAGGATTGCTTGCTCTTCCAGGTTGGTATTTTTCAACTTTTTAAAAAAATTGAGTTTGCGAAAGTTCTGTGACGAAAACTGGTCAACGGCGTTTTAACCACGTCGTTCCATCTGTATTGGAGTAATCGGCCTTATGTCCTTCAGAGAACCGGGCAAACTCAATTTAATCAGGTTAATCAGTTATGCTTGGTCCTTTTATCTTTCCGTACAAAGATCGCATTTCCTATTCCATTAGTATTTATACAATTATTCCTGTCGTTTTATATGATTTCCATCTGGCTCCTGCAGGGATACTAAAAAAGGTATCAAACGAACGGTCTATAAACAATTGCTTATATATCTCGCATGATACCTTTTTGAATGTGGCAGTAAAACAATATTACTCTTCTTTCGTTGCCATGAAGGGCGATGTGGTGTTCGTTCCGTCCAGTAAATGTGTACCTGGTCTATGTTATTGCCCGTTCAAAAGAAACTATTGAAAAACGGTATTGTTTGACTGTTCATTCGGAGTTCTACTAAGTCATCTATTTTTCATTACAAAGATGCACACGCAGCAGCAAACAGGCCTTACACTTAAATGCACTATTCTTACACAATTAAGACCTGTAAACCATTGTGCTACAAACAAAAAACTCCGGCCATTTGCAGGGCCGGAGTTTGTATCGTGTATTTGATAATAAACTTAAACTTTGAAGTGAGAGAAGGCTTTGTTTGCTTCTGCCATACGGTGTGTATCTTCTTTTTTCTTTACAGCACCACCTTCACCTTTTGACGCAGCTACGATTTCGTTAGCCAGTTTATCAGCGATGGTTTTACCGTTACGCTCACGGGAGAAACGGATCAACCATTTCATGCTCAGGGAGATTTTACGGTCAGGACGTACTTCAGAAGGAATCTGGAAAGTTGCACCACCAATACGGCGGCTACGTACTTCAACAGCAGGAGTAACATTCACCAGGGCGCGTTTCCAAACTTCGTAACCATCTTCGCCTGTTGTTTGTGCTACTTTATCAAGGGCATTGTAAAATGCGCCCAAAACCACAGTTTTATTACCACCCCACATCAGGCAGTTTACGAAACGGGTTACATTTTTATCGTTGAATTTTGGATCCGGAGCTAAAGGGATCTTTTTGGCTTGTGCCTTCCTCATGTTCTATTACTGAAATTAAATAGGATTAATGAATTATTTTTTCTTAGCTTTTTCTTTCTTGGTACCGTATTTAGAGCGGCTTTGTTTACGGTCTTTTACACCGGCAGTATCCAAAGCGCCACGAACAATATGGTAACGTACACCCGGAAGATCTTTAACACGACCACCACGGATCAGAACGATGCTATGCTCCTGTAAGTTATGGCCTTCACCGGGAATATAGGCAATCACCTCAATTTTATTCGTCAAACGCACTTTCGCAACTTTACGAAGAGCTGAGTTTGGTTTCTTTGGAGTAGTTGTATATACACGGGTACAAACACCACGGCGCTGCGGACAAGCATCCAATGCGCGAGATTTAGATTTCGTGCGTATTTGCTCGCGACCTTTTCTTACTAATTGCTGTATAGTTGGCATTATTTCTTTTTGATGTAAATTTCAAATGGATTGCAAAGGTAATCCCTTTATTTCAATCTGAACAAAATAATTTTAATTTTTTTCTTAAAAATTCCTGTTTTTTTGCTTTTAACGCCCTTTTTACGGCTTAAAAACGCGGATTCAATATCTGTTGCGTAAAAATCTGGCCATGTGTAGGGTCACAGATAAAGGTAAATGCAAAACCGTACAAGGCGCCCCACAAATGCGCATCATGGTTCACATTATCGCTCTGCCTGCGGGACATGTATATGGAATACCACACATACAGCACCGCAAATAGTATGGCCCACATCGGAATGATAAAAAGAATGCTGAATTTTTCCCATGGAGCCAGGTACACCAGTGAAAACATTACTGCCGAAGTACCGCCTGAAGCACCCAGGGAGGCATAATAGGGATCGTTCCGGTGTTTGATGTAGGAAGGCAGTGCCGCTACGAATATCGCTGACAGGTACAGTACAGGATACAGGAAATGAATACCGAAACCTTTAAAAAAGAGCTCCACATAGCTGCCGATCGAAAACAATGCAATCATATTAAAGATCAAGTGCTGCTCGTCTGCATGGATAAACCCGTGAGAGATAAAGCGGTGGTATTCCGATGCCTGGCCCATTGCTTTGGGATACAGCAGCAGTTTATTATAAATACTCCTGTCGCGAAAGGCCCAGATAGATACTACTACGGTAATCAGGACAAAGGCGAATGTAAAAGATTGTATTTCCATTATTTTTATTTTAAACAAAAAACTAAAGACTGCACACAAAGGCCATGGTATCTACCCCATCGGCGTAATCTTCCAGAGCGGGCACCTGTGCCCTGCCAAATAAGGTATATGCCTTGCCGACAATGCACTGAAGATCGTTGCTGCTCTTCAATTCTTCAAACAAAACATCCCTGTCCTGGTAATAACGGTAATGCAGCACCGATACGGCAGAAAAAGGCATATCGTTCTGTACCAGCAATACACTGTCATTGGTAAGATAAGGCACTTTATTCAGCAAATAGATAGCGAGGTAATAATCGTAGTTATTCCTGTATTTATGATGGTTGTTATAGTCCTTATACCGCTCAAAAGCCTCGAAAAGAGGGGCAAAATCATACCCTTCAGGCACACAGACCTGTGTCACATTGCGGCAGCCCAGACCAAAATACAGGAATACATCGTCTGCCAGCGCCTGTAACTCAGCTGCAGTCTCCGTTCCTTCCAGTATAGCCACTGAGGTCCTGTTGCGCCGGATAATGTGTGGGTATTTGGCAAAATATTGCTCAAAATAACGGGCAGAATTATTGCTTCCGGTGGCAATGTAGGCATCACAATGCTTTAATTGTTCCGCAGCCTGTATTTGCGCAGCAATGCCCGGATCGTTTTCTGCCAGTACTTCCAGCAGGTGCGGCAGCAATACATGGTCTTTTGACGAGTATTTCAGCAAGGCGTTATGGCCGGACAGGTAGGCGCATAAAAAATCGTGAAAGCCCACCAGCGGTATGTTACCCGCCATGGTGACGCCAAGCGTTTTCGGTTGCGTGGGCAGCGTGTAGGAGTTCATCCAGGACTGCAATTTTTCTTCCTGCAGGAAAGCCCGGGCAATATTACCGGCAGCCAGGTCTATATGGGCCGGTGTAAACCACTGGTTACCCTGCACTGCCCTGTCTTTTGCAGCCAGCCAGGCCTCACTGTTGCCTTCCATATAGCGGCCCAATGCAGCGAGGTTCTTTATTTTGTCGTTCAGTGGTATCATTAGTTCTTTTTTCTAGCTGCGAAATTGTAACTTTGCGCCAACAAAATCAAACTATAGTTGTAGCATGGCTATAAAAATAACAGATGAATGTATCAATTGCGGTGCCTGCGAACCAGAATGCCCCAATAATGCCATATATGAAGGCGGCGTAGAATGGACGATGGCCGACGGTACCGGCGTAAAAGGATCTTATGTACTGAGCGACGGCAGCATGACCGACGCCAATGCCAAACACGAGCCCGTAGCCAATGATGTTTACTATATCACACATGATAAATGTACGGAATGCCAGGGTTTTCACGAAGAACCCCAATGCGCTGCCGTTTGCCCGGTAGATTGCTGTGTGCCGGACGAGATGTACCGCGAAACGGTAGAAGAGCTCCTGGCCAAAAAAGATCGTTTACACGTTTAAGTACCGGAACCACAAACTTTAAAAGCGCTCCCTGGGGAGCGCTTTTTTTTATTATTTTGCAAGGATGCAGGACCAAAAACTCGACTGGGCAAGCAACCTCAGGGTTGTCGCAACAATAGCTGTT
>DATJDO010000223.1:0-3666 GCA_035497375.1 Chitinophagaceae bacterium
GTAACAATAAGATCAAGGAAAGGGTGGTGGGCTGAAGAGTGGAAAACATGTTCCGAAAGACATGTTTAACTACATATCATGCGGATCTGTGATCCGGAGTAATGATGCAATGGGGGAATGCTTTAATAGGATATTTCCTAATCACTACTCCCGGATACCTCCGGTACCACCACATCTGCCGCAAAACCACCCGCAAATAGTCGTTTTCTGCACCCCCGGCGTATGCTGTGCTGCTGTACTTTTGGTATAATAAAAAAACAAAACTTATGGCCACACAAATTTTTGTCAACCTGCCGGTAAAAGACCTGGACAGATCAGTAGCCTTTTTTACACAACTCGGCTACACCTTCAACGCACAGTTTACGAACGAGAAAGCCACCTGTATGGTCGTCAGCGACACCATCTATGTGATGCTGCTCACCGTGCCCTTTTTTCAGACTTTTACCACCAAAGAGATTGTAGACGCGCACAAAGCCATCGAATGCTCTGTTTGCCTGTCTGCCGACAGCAAAGACGCCGTGAACGAAATGGTAGATAAAGCAGTAGCTGCAGGCGCTATCGTACCCAATCCTGCCACCGACTATGGCTTTATGTACCAGCATAGCTTCGACGACCTGGATGGCCACCACTGGGAATATGTGTGGATGGACCCCAACGGCGCACCACCGCAGGGCTGATTTGACTGCACCCTTTGAAAAAACTTCAGGTCCCGGTGCTACAGTACCGGGACCTCCTATTGTATAACAGGTAAAGAACCGCCGCTCTTTCCTGTTTTTTATCCCTTCTTTCACACTAGTCCGGCAGAGAAAACGGTACATTTGAAGTAGGCCTGTGCCTGTCCGTGCAGGAACAATAACCAGTTAAAACAGCCTCGTATGACACCGAAAGACTACAACAGTATCAGTCCGTCTGCACAGTCCTTACTATTGCTGAAAGGGTATACCAATATCCCTTATGCCAAAGCGACCGCTGCGCTGATGCAGGGGCCTGAGGTGTTCGGTCTCGACTTCGACGATAAGGATTTCTGGTTCTGGATGCGGGTAGTGCATTTCGAAAGTCGCTACTGGAGCATAGATCAGTTATTGAAGGAAACAGGCAGCACGAATATACTGGAGCTCTCTTCGGGCTATTCCTGGCGTGGCCTGGACCGTTGCCGTAAAGATGCCCGGGTGCATTATATCGATACTGACCTGCCTGATGTGGTGGTGACTAAGGAACAGATGATGCAGCAATTGCATATCGGTGAAGCGCTGAAAGGACGTTTGGAACTGCGGCCGCTGAATGCAGTGGATCACATGCAGTTCCGGGATATCGTCCGCAGCTTTGACGATGCGCCACTCACTATCGTAAACGAAGGCTTGCTCATGTACCTGGGCCTGGAGGAAAAGCAACAGCTGTGCCGGAACATCCATGAAGTCCTGCAGCAGAAAGGCGGCTGCTGGATCACGGCAGATGTATATGTGAAACGTTCTGATGAAATGCGCGCTGAGTTGCCGCAGAGCCGGTCGGAAGCGGCTTTTTTTGAACAGCACAATATTGAAGCCAATAAATTTGACAACTATGCAGCCGCGGAAGAATTTTTCCGAAGCCAGGGCTTCGAGTTGGTGAAAGAAGCCGTACCCGATTACACCGCGCTCAGCGCCATGCCCCATTTGATGAAAGTACTTCCCGAAGCGGTGCGCAACAGCAAAGAGCCGCCGCCCAAAGTGCAGGCTACCTGGATGTTGAAAGCGGTATAGGGAGGGGATAGAAGTTGTAAAAGAGTGTACATACACTCTGCAGTAACAGGCTTCCTTAATTCCGGATCAGTTTCACTGTTTCAGACGAACCGTCCTGTTGCAGGCGGATAAAGTAAGTGCCGGCAACAAGCTGTGCCACTGGTATGTCAACCTTGTTTTGGCCTTTATGAGCAGGTGTTTTTTCCTGTTGCCAGAGTACTGTTCCATTTACATTCATGAGCGCAAGCGATACTTCTTTGTCTTCCTTCAGGGAAAAAATAAGACTACTGCCTGTTGTGCAGGGATTAGGATAAGCATAGGCTGTAGCCAGGCGCGGACCCATACCGGTGGCAAAAGTATCCGTAGCATCTACCGTGCGGCTATAGCTGCGCATCAGGAAGGAAATGTGGCGCTGGTCAAAAGCGCTTCTTTCGCGGTACTCCGTGATGCCGAAGTCTGCCAGGGCAAAAATGCCCGCTTTAATGGAAATGTCCTCCGGGCTCAGGTTAATCGCCCTTTTCGCAACATCATAGTCTACATAAGCGACCCGGTTCATGTAGGGGAAATACGCCGATGCTTCCAGCGCTATTTTACCCGAATAACGGTGGTCCGGATGATCGCGGGGATTATACCTTTCGTCGAAATCCTGGAAATTGATCGCAGACCATGTCTGGCCACCCAGCTCCTTCTGTATAATAGCTCTTGTGGTTTGTACCAGGTCGTCCCAGTCGCTGTACGTTTCCTGGCCATCTATAGACTGCAGTTCATCGATCCTGTGCTGGTACAAATATTCCAGGCTTTGCCCTTTGTAACCGGCAGACAGGCAGCCGTCCGGGAGCCGCAGGAAGTAGGTGATGACATTTTTATACGGATAGTGCAGGATACGGTGATCGTTGATAGCTCCCCTTTTTACACGGCAGGAGGAATCGAGCTCAGACTTCATGTCGCTGCAGAAGCGCACCGAATTCAGGACGCCATTTTCCCTGGCGAGCGCAAACTTCATATTAACCGAAGGATTCGTAAAAGTAGCATCTCCAGATGTGGTGATAATGAAAACTACTTTATTCGAGGTGTCCTGGATATCGTGGTATGCCTCGATGCCCATGAATAGTTGCCAGTCATCCGGATGGGCGACTACATAAAAAATAACCTTCTGGTAGGCATTTGCTGCAAAAGAAACGAAGCACAGGAACAGTACTGTGATCAGGCGAAAAGATTTCATATAGTCGGGAACGGGATGCAAAATTAACGGCAATATGTCCCTTTTATTATATTAACTTATAGTGATTTTTTTAAAAGGTAGGACCTAAACTTTATTTTTGTGCTAGCAGACGGCAACCTGGGTTCAGTTTTCTAATACGCAGGAATCCCCCGGCAAAAGCGTTTGCCTGCTCAGCCAGGGGGCAGGCTGGTACATTGGAGATGCAATAAATGCCAGGAGAAAGAGGGCCGAAACAAAAGGCATGATTGTTTCCTGTGTTTCCTTTTTTATATCGCCGTTGCCTGCGACAGATCAACACCCAGGCCTTTGAGCGCGGCATAGCTAAGCTTATCGATCTTTGCCCCGTCAAAGCAAACTGTTTGTAGTGCACGGTAATATTTATTCGTCAGCGCGAACGTGGAACGGAAAGAAACATGCTGCAACGTTGCACCTTTAAAAGAAACATTGTTTAACGCTGTTTTGTCAAAGCGTACACCGTTAAAGATCTGACCGCCCAGGCATAGTCCGCTCAGGTCGGAAGAACTGAAGTCTACACCTGTAAAGCTGCAGCCTTCGAAGATGACTTGCCGCAAATCCATTTTGCTCAGCAGTACGTCTACCAGCTGCACCGCAGAAAAACGTGCCCTGGTCATATCTGAGGTACTGAAGCGGGTGCGGACCAGTCTGGATTTATTGAAACTGGCGTCTGTGAGGTTGGTGGCCGATAACTTGCAGTCTGTCAGGTTG
>DATJDO010000224.1:0-9948 GCA_035497375.1 Chitinophagaceae bacterium
CGAAAGACGAGCTGAGTTACTATGCGACGCAGTTCAATTCGATAGAACTGAACGCTACTTTTTATAAAATGCCCGATTGGCAGCAGGTGGAGACCTGGAAAAACAAAACACCTGATGGTTTTAAGTTTTTTCCTAAACTGACAGACATCATCAGCCACTATCGTCGCCTGATCGATGTGGCAGAACCGGTAGAAAATTTTTGTAATGCTGTCAGTGCCTTTGATGATAAACTGGGTATGGCTTTCCTGCAATTGCACGACAATTTTAAACCCAAAGACTTTGAGCGCCTGAAAAGCATGCTGGAGCAATTTCCCAAAGGCATACCACTGGGCGTGGAAGTGCGTAATGAAGAATGGTTTGCGGATAAAAAAGTACAGGATGCGTACTGCACCCTGCTGGAAAGCCTGGGTATGGCCAACATTATCGTAGATACGGCAGGTCGCCGGGACATGCTGCATATGCGCCTGACGAGCCCGGTGGCTTTTGTGCGCTATGTAGGCGCTAATCATCCTTCCGATGTGGATCGTCTGAATGATTGGGTGACGAGGATCAAAAAATGGCGGAAAGAAGGATTGCAAAAGCTATACTTTTTCGTACACCAGAACGTGGAAAAAGAATCCCCTTTGCTGGCCACACATTTTATACAGGAAATAAATAAGGCCTTCGGTTTGTCGCTGCATCTCCCGGCACGGCAGGGTGGCCAGCAGTCAATGTTCGACTAAGGAAAATCTAAAAAAATAAAACGCCCCTTTTGGGGCGTTTTTGTATAAAGGGTAATCATGGTGGTTCAAAATGGAAAGCGGGGCTGCAAACGTAGGGGAGCTAAGTGATTTCAGACCGGATTATTTCAGGAACGGTCGGTTTATCTTCTGAACGGTAACATCACTGGCCTGAATATAAAAAACGGTATTGTGCTGCTTTTTTATTGGTATACCTGGTCTAACAATCCTAACAAGGAAAAAGCGCTCCTTTGGGAGCGCTTTTGGTATTACGGGTAAACATGGTGGTGTTTAGCCGTTGGCGATCTGTTGTACTGTAGTTCAAACTTAAGGCGATATTTTATGTGGGATGTCTTTTATCTCATGAACGGTTCTTTTATTTCGTGAACGGTAGAGTCGGATCGTAAAAGCAAAGGAGTTTAAGGCGATTGTCTTCGTATACGGTCAGAGTCAACGTATAGAATCCGGTGTTTTGGGGGACGGAAAAAAAGGTAATCTGTACCTTTGCACCCATGTTTCGTTTCTATTGCCTTGTTTTTTCTATGCTCCTGTGCGGCTGGAATGCCTCCGCCCAGTTCAATGACACCATCGATTACTATGTCGCTGCAAACCTTTCCGGCAACATCAACAAAACAACAGGTCTGGTCAATTACCTGTTCAACAATGGCGCCAAATTCAGTATTCAGAAAGACCGTATTGCGTTCAATACCAGTAATAACTGGTTGTATGGGGAGAATGCAGGCAAGCTGGTGAATAATGATTTTATCAGTAGTACAGATTTTAATATTTATCATCACAAAGGAGCGCGTTTCAATTACTGGGGTTTGGCCAATTACACGAGCAGCTATTCGCTGAAGATCAGGGACCAGCTGCAGGCCGGTGCCGGTGTAGCTTATAAAGTGATCGGCAGCGCGACTACACTGCTGCGCATCAGTGACGGTTTGCTGTATGAAACGAGTAATATTGTCGTCAATGACAGTACGAACCAGGTGTACAACACGATCCGTAATTCCCTGAGGGTACAATTCCGCTATAAATACAAGAACCGGATCGCTTTCGAGAGCGCTGCATTCTGGCAGCCTTCCCTGACTTACTCGAATGATTATATTGTTAATGTGAGTGCCTCCGTCAGCCTGAAACTGTTGAAATGGCTGTCCTTCAATTCTAAATTTAATTACATGCATATCAGCAGGACCCAGAGGGAGAATATGCTTATTACCTATGGTATTGTGATTGAACAATATTTTTAGCCGTAAAGGCCATCCCGCTTTCTGCCGAAGACTGTAAATGTGTATCTTGCAGCCTCAATTGATTGAATGGATTACAAAAGAATATTAGTAACCGCGGCGCTGCCTTATGCCAACGGGCCGGTTCATATCGGGCACCTGGCAGGCTGCTATTTGCCGGCGGATATATATGTACGCTACCAGCGTGCTCAGAAGCGTGATGTCAAATTTATTTGCGGTAGTGATGAACATGGTGTGCCGATCACCATACGCGCAATGAAGGAAGGCAAAACCCCACAGCAGGTCGTAGACCATTATAATGCCGTGATCAGGGACAGTTTTGCGGCTATGGGCATTTCATTTGATATTTATTCCCGCACCTCTAATCCCGTACACCATGCTACAGCTCAGGCTTTCTTTAAAAAGCTATATGACGATGGTGTATTCGAGACCAGGGAGACAGAACAATACTTTGATGAGGAGCAAAAAGTGTTCCTCGCCGATCGTTATATTATTGGTACCTGCCCTGTATGCAGCAATCCGAATGCCTATGGCGACCAGTGCGAAAAATGCGGATCTACACTGTCTCCGGAACAGTTGATCAACCCACGCTCTGCGCTCAGCAATGCCGTATTGGTGAAAAAACCGACTACGCACTGGTATTTTCCGCTCAACAAATATGAAGACTTCCTGAAAGAGTGGATCGTGGAAGGGAAAAAAGACGAATGGAAAGCGAATGTTTACGGACAGTGTAAAAGCTGGATCGATAGCGGCCTCCAGCCCCGGGCCATGACCCGCGACAGCAACTGGGGGGTCCCCGTACCGATAGAAGGTGCAGACGGGAAAGTGCTGTATGTATGGTTTGACGCGCCAATAGGCTATATCAGTGCGACCAAGGAATTGACACCGGACTGGGGAGAGTACTGGCAGAAAGACGATACCAAACTGGTGCATTTTATCGGCAAGGACAATATTGTGTTTCACTGCATCATCTTCCCGGCAATGCTGAAGGCACATGGCGGGTTCGTATTGCCGGACAATGTGCCGGCCAATGAATTCCTGAATATTGAAGGCGAGAAAGTATCTACATCGCGTAACTGGGCGGTATGGGTCAACGAATACATCCTTGACTTCCCGGACCAGCAGGATATACTGCGCTACGTGCTCTGTGCGAATGCACCGGAGAGTAAGGACAATGATTTTACCTGGAAAGACTTCCAGACCCGCAACAACAGCGAGTTGGTCGATAAATTCGGTAACTATGTGAACAGGGTAATGGTGCTGACCCATAAGCTGTGTGGAGGCAAAGTGCCCAAATGGCATGAGGCAGCAGCCGATGACCGGGATAAAGCCCTGGTAGAGGATATCAGGTTGGCTAAGAGAAAAATAGAAAACGCAATTGAAGCGTATAAGTTCCGTGATGGACTTTTTGAGCTGATCGAGTTGTCGCGCAAAGGCAACATCTACCTGCAGGAAAAAGCCCCCTGGAAAGAAGCTTCCGGTATTGAAAAGGGCGGCCTCAGCGAGGAGGAAAAAATAGCGGCGCAGCAGCGTATAGACAATTGCCTGCACCTGGCTTTGCAGCTTACGGCTAACCTGGCGATTTTGTCCAACCCTTTCCTGCCTTTTACGGCAAAGAAAATCTGCCACCTGCTGAAAGTAGTAGAGCGGATGCTGGATTGGGAAAATGCCGGTAAGGTAAACCTGGTCAATACAGGTTACCCGATGAGAGCGCCGGAATTGTTGTTCCGCAAGATCGAAGATGCGGAAATCGAAGCACAGATCACCAAACTAAAAGCAGGACTAATGGCCAGTACCCAGGCACAACAGCAGGCTCCGGCCGCTGCGACCGAAGATGCAGCAGCGGAAGCTCTGAAGCCGGAGATCAGTATCGACGACTTCAACAAAGTAGATTTGCGTACTGGCACCATTCTCAGCGCGCAGAAAGTAGAAAAAGCGGATAAACTGCTGCAACTGGAGATCGACCTGGGTTTTGAAAAGCGTACAGTACTCTCCGGTATAGCGCTTCATTTTAAACCCGAAGAGATTGTCGGCAGGCAGGTAGTGGTGGTCGCTAACCTGGCACCCCGCAAGATGCGTGGTATCGAAAGTAAAGGCATGATTTTGATGGCTGAAAATGCCGAAGGGAAACTGGAGTTTGTAGCTCCCTTGCAAGCGGTCAACAATGGGGCTGCTGTAAAATAAGTACACCGTATTGATATCGAAATATAGAATTTCATGAAAAAGAAGAACCGCAAATGGCTCTGGATCAGCATAGCAGGCGCTGTAGTACTGATCTTACTCATCTCGCTTGGTAAATCCGGTGACGAAGGCACCAAAGTCGCCGTTGAAAAAGCCGGCCAGCATACCATTACAGAAACGGTGACAGCCAGTGGAAAGATCTATCCCGAAACGGAAGTCAAGATCAGCCCCGAGGTCAGCGGTGAGATCATCGAATTGAATGTGGAGGAGGGCGATTCTGTAGTGAAAGGTCAGCTGTTGGTGAAAATCAACCCTGCTATTTACAATTCACAGGTACAACAGGCTGAAGCCTCTGTGCAACAGAGCCGTTCAGGTGTTGTGAACTCACAGCAAATGTCCGCCCAGTCAAAGGCCAATTATGAACAAGCCCTGGCCAACTACAACCGCAACAAAAAACTGTATACCGATAAGGTGATCAGTGCTATGGAGTATGAGCAGATCGAAGCGACCTACAAAGCAGCTAAAGCATCTTATGAGGCATCGCAGGCCAGTATTTCCGGCGGCAACTATGGTGTGCAGGCTTCGGCAGCCAGCCTGAGCCAGGCCAGGGAAAACCTGCTGAAAACAAGTATCATGGCCCCTAGCTCTGGTATCATCTCTTCCCTGTCGGTGAAAAAAGGAGAGCGTGTTCTGGGTACTTCCCAGATGCAGGGTACACAACTGCTGAGTATTGCCGATATGAGCCGTATCGAATTGCGTGTGGATGTCAGCGAGACGGATATTGCAAAAGTGAAGATCGGCGATACCTCTGTCATTACTGCCGACGCTTACCGCAACAGGAAGTTTACCGGTGTGGTGTCCAAAATCGCCGTGTCCAGTTCTGCGTCAGCCGTGTCTACTACTACAGACCAGGTTACCAATTACACGGTTCATATACTCATTCTGCCCTCCAGCTACAGCGATATTGTTGTTGCCGGTAAGTACCGCTATCCTTTTAAGCCGGGTATGTCTGCCTCGGTAGAGATCCAGACCCGCAAAGAGCATGATATTCTTTCCGTACCAGTCAATGCCGTGACGACAAGAGATTGGGCGGACAGTACAAAAAACGGGGATTCTATCCGCCAGGTGGTTTTTGTATACAATGCCGGCAGTAAAACCGTTTTGTTGCGCGACGTACAGACCGGTATCCAGGATAATAAATACATACAGGTATTGTCTGGGCTTAAACCGAATGAAGAAGTTGTAATCGCTCCTTACGGGGCGATAGCACGCTTGCTGAAGGACAAAGCACGGGTAAAGACTGTGGCTAAGGATAAATTATTCGAGGCAAAAGAAGGGGAGTAGTCCCTTCATGAAACAGGATGTGCAACACGGGTTCCGCCAGGCATGCCGGACAGGACAAAAGCGATGCACAGCAGTTTGTTTTATTAAAATCATCAATATTGCAGCATAATCAACAAAAGCAGATCGGCATTATCGGAAATGGAAGCTGGGGCACTGCCCTGGCCAAGATACTAACGGATAACGGCGCAGAGGTCTGCTGGTGGATCCGGAATACGGAAGCAGTTGACTACCTGAAGACCCGCAGACAGAATCCGCATTACCTGAAGTCTGTAAAGTTTCGCGAGGGGGCTGTTTTCCCTACCGGGAAGCTGGAAGAGTTGTTTTCCCGCTGTGAGATCATTATTTTTTGCGTACCAGCTGCATATGCCCAGGGTGTACTGGAGCAGTTTTCGGCGGTGCAGTTGCAAGGCAAGACCATTGTGTCCGCGATAAAGGGCATCCTGCCTTTTTCGAACCAGTTGCTCAATGACTACCTGGTAACACAATTCGGATTTGATATCAATCAGTATGTGTCGATCACCGGTCCCTGCCATGCAGAGGAGGTAGCCGCTGAACGTCTTTCTTACCTGACTTTTTCCTGCCTGGAGGAAAGCAGGGCAGAAGCTGTGGCGGGTTTGTTTTCCAACCAATACCTGCGTACGACTTTTAATCACGACATCTGGGGCGCCCAGCTGGCCGCAGTACTCAAGAACATTTATGCCCTGGGAGCTGGTATTGCCCACTCGCTGGATTACGGAGACAATTTTCTCAGCGTGTACATCACGAATTGCTACCGTGAAATGTACCGTTTCCTGCAAAAACATTTCGACCTGGTGCACCCTTCGGAAGACCGGCCGGACTTTCATACCAGTGCTTACCTGGGAGATTTGCTGGTGACTGCCTATTCGTTGCATAGCCGCAACCGGCGCTTTGGTGTGATGATTGGTAAAGGATATTCGGTTGAAGCCACAGCACTGGAAATGAATATGGTGGCGGAAGGGTACCATGCTGCCAAATGCATGCAGGTCATCGCGTCACAGCACGCTATTGCCATCCCTATTGCTACAGCTATATACAATATACTTTGGCAGCACCAGAAGCCGGAAGCTGTGTTTTCCGCTATGGAGGCCATCTTGTCTTAAACCTGTAAGGCTTTCAAAATCTTATAGGTTGTAAGCGTAGGGAAATGAAAAAAATAACCCACAGAGTAAGCTCTGTGGGTTTATTATATCCCGGTGCAGCGGACAAAAACCACACCGGAAATTCTTAAATCCTTCTTCCCTGGATGACCCTCAGCAAAATAGAGATGATGGCGAGAACAAGAAGAATATGAATAATAGATCCTGCACTGTAGGCGAAATAACCAACGGCCCAGCAGATAACGAGGATTACAGCGACGACATAAAGTAAACTGCTCATAACATTAAGATTTAAATTGTGAAATAATGGGTGAAAAAATTATAGTGATCATGTTAGTTCAGAGATAAGCCCAGGTATATATTGAATACACTGTTTTTGGCATTGGGGAAGGTATAAGAGGTACCGGCAAAGGTGCTTTCTTTGCCAATAGTAGTCATACCGTAATTATAGCGCGCACCAATGCTGATTTTGCGGATATCTATGGCCGCACCGATGGCCACGCCGGCATCCATACGGTTGTAATTGTCCGTATTGATATTGCGTTCAAAGTCAAATATCTCCGCGCTGGATTGGTTGCTGACACGGCCATCAAGAAGATAAGAGACGTAGGGGCCGCCATGAATATTGAAGTTTTCATTGAGATTGATCACCAGCAACACCGGCACCTCAATATAGCTTAGTCTGAAGCGTGCCGCGCCTGCCGCAAACACGTTGTTGTACGTTACTTCAGAACCTTTGGTCGTATAATACAGCTCCGGCTGTATCGCGATAAAACGTGTGATCGGGCACTTGGCAAACAAACCGGCGTTGAAACCCAGAAGTGCATTTTTATCATCGATATCATTGATGAAAAAATTGGAATAGTTCAGTCCCCCTTTAATACCAACGCGGGGTAATATACGGTCTGCTGTTTCCTGAGCGCGAGCAGTCAGGGAAAAAATGCTGGTCAGCAGCATTGCGATTAAGTACAGTTGAATTGGCTTTTTCATTTTGGTAGTTTTTGGATGAGTATGTTGAGTTGGCCAGAGGACCATTTCTTTTTACAACACAAAGATGAATCGATGCGGAATGGCTACTGTTACACGATTCGGCCTGTTGCATTATATGATTTACACCTCAGGCACAGTATGGTTTTCAAGAGTTGAGCGACCATATTGTATAGCTGAGTACCGATGCAAAAGACACCCAGGATATATACGGTACGAGTAACCAGGAAGCGGTTTTGGATATCGGTGCAAAACGGAAAATAGTGAGCAGTATCATTATCCATAAGATTACGATCTCTGCAAAAGCCAGGCCAGTGGTATGGAAGCGGAAAAACAGAACTGACCACCAGAAATTGAAAAAGAGCTGCAGCGCAAACACTTGCATCGCTGCTTGTTTTTGTTTTCGTGGTGCAGCACTTTTCCAGACAAGGCCCAGGGCTATGCCCATCAGCAGATAGAGTAGTGTCCATACCGGTGCAAATACGGTCGATGGCGGGTTCCAGGAGGGTTTGCTGATGGTGTCGAACCAGGGATTGCGTCCCGCACCGGCAATAAGCCCGCTGACTATGCCGGTGCCTTCACAGATCAGGATCGCAATGATGATTTTAGCCGCACCCGGTAGTTGCTTTGTGTGTGTCATGTGTTTGAGGATTTAAAAAGAAAAGCGGAAGAGCGATGTATGGCTTCTTCCGCTTTTTACTGTACAAAAAATAGTTTAATAAGTGAGTTCTATATCCCGTACTGCTTTTATCTGTTCGTGTGCGGACTTCAGCATGACGTATTGTTTGTAGATCATTTTGTGTTGCTCTATCGTCAGGAAGTCCACATCATTGGTCAGTACATTGTTGTAGGTTTCTAATGCTTTGTCTTCTCCACCGGAACAGTGGTGCAGCACTGCTTTCCGGTCATTGTTGTTTAAGGCGTATTTTACCTCCATCCAGTTGTTGAAAAATGTGTCACCGGTACTCGCGCGCTCTGCTGTGCTGCCGCCGAGCTGAACTATTTCGTCGCTCAGCTCCCCTTTGCACTGTGTGCTCGAGCTGATGAAATGATGAAACAAGGCCAGCAGTGCATTGTCGGAGGTTTCTGCAGAAGCCATTTGGTATCCTGCTATCCTGTCATTATTGAGCTCAATCAGTGAGTGGAGCACCTGGATGGATTTCTTCGTGTTCATGTTACCTGTAGTTTTTTAGTGACACAGTTCTTTAAGCCTTTCTTAAAGCTTATGATTAGCTGATGCTGTGTTCAGATGGGTTTGCAATACGGGCAGCATTTTGCCTGCAAATTGTTTTACTTCGGCATCGCGGGAACTGTTGGCTGCAGATTCAAAAAGCGCTATTGCTTTTTCGTGGTCGCGCACCATGATTTCTGTATACTCTTTATCAAAATCCGCACCGCTTTTGCCTTTCATTTTTTCATAAAAAGCAACTCCGTTTGCGTTCATTTCCGTGGGTATGGTCACAATCTTATTCTGCGCCAGCACTGTCAGTTCATTATAGCTTTGGGTATGGGCATCTTGCATCATTTTACCCATTTCCTTTACAGAAGCCGAACCTCCGTTCTGCTGCGCCAGTTGGCCCAGTTTTATTTCTTCAAGGTTGATCTCCGCTGCGGCTATCAGGAATTGTGCATCTATTTTGGTGTTCTCGTCATCAAACTTTTTTTCGTTGTATTCATTGGCTGCCTCTTTTGCTTCAGACGATTGTGAAGCCCCGCGGGAGCAAGCTGCAAAGGGAGTGAATGCGATCAGGAAGATAGAGTAACGAAGGATTTTTGATTGGATTAAGTGCTTTTTCATTTTTGTCCGATTTTATGATGAAATTATCGGTACAAAGATGAGGGCCTGCAGTATAGTGATACTTATACAATGTTACCCTAACATTATATCATTTCCATCTTTATAATACGATTAAACAGGGAGGAATAGTGAAAAGGACGCACCTTCTCCCGGCTTGCCTGTAGCGGAGATAAAGCCGGAATGGTTATCCGCAATCTTGCGGCAGATAGAAAGGCCGATGCCGGTACCGGGGTATTCGTTTTTCTGGTGCAGGCGTTTGAACAGCACAAAAATATTTTCTGCAAATTGTTGTTCAAAACCCAGGCCATTGTCGGTAAAGGTAATGCGGGCAAAGAGCTTTTGCGGATCAGCTTTAATGCCGGGAACGTCTTTTGCAGCAACAGTCTGACTGCTGATGGAGATGACGGGAGGGACGCCGGGCCGTGTATACTTCAGCGAGTTGCTGAGCAGGTTGATAAACAACTGTTCGATCTGGAAAGGGATCACCTTGAGGTCAGGCAATCCTTCACTCTGTATTACCGCTTTTTTTTCTTCAATGATCGTTGATAGCTCTA